>JAGVBL010000088.1 GCA_020059785.1 Ignavibacteriales bacterium
AAATCATGATTTCCTCTTTTGTAATTTCTACATTTATTAAGAATTTATAATCAATATATCCTTTTAGAGCTTCAATCAAAAAATTGTTCGAATCGAAAATGTTCAACAAATCTTCCCATAGAATAAAATTAATTGTAATATGATTCATTAAAGACATTTTCGTAAGTTCAGCGTCATAGAAAGACTTTCTACTTTTTAGGGTCAATAGAAATATTTTCTTGATACTTTGTTTTTTAAATTGTTTATCAAGCAAAGCTTGATATCTACTTAATTGATCACCCTTACTAAATGATGCGAAAAATTTATTCTCAATTATATAAACTTCTTTTTCATTATATATGATTAAATCCGGTACACCCTCAGTATATTTACTTTGTGATTCAATTTCATAACCATAATCTAAAGTCGTTTTATTCTCAGAATTGTTAAATAAATAATTATAGAATAATCTTTGATAAACAGAATAACCATTATTCTTTAAGATTATCTTTAGTACTTCCGTAGTAAGATCTTCGGAACTTGAACCATCAATATTAATTAATAGATCTTTCAAACTAACTTCCCCTCAAAAGCACGTTTAAGTATGCTCTGTTTTAATTGTTCGGCTTTCTCTAAGCTCTGGTCTATAGTCTGCTCTAATTTATCAGCAACAGAAAACCGCCGCTCGATTTCGGAAACAATTTTGTTTTGATCAATCAGAGGAGGTAGCAAAATTTCATAAGGATAAATTTTCGCTCCAGAAATTACGGGTTGTGCTGTGCTAACTGATAACTTGTTCAGATTATGGTAAGAAAGACAATAATAGAAAAAATCAATACTCACTTCAATTTTGAAATCAACGACTAAAGCATTATCAGTCACCCAACTTTTAGGTTTTGTTATATGAGCAACACCACACTTTGCACCAACTCTCCCTAAAATTAATTTTGATTCTTCAAATAAATATTTTGAATAATATCCATTAATTCCATTACCTCCATATACTGAGTATTTACCGCTTTCGTCCATGTCTTTAGATGTAAGTCCTTTGCCACTTCTAACTTTTAACACTTCTCCCAGCTTCACACATTTCCAACCTTTTGGTAAAATGTCTGAGCCACGATTTTGCGGATTAGATGATTTATTGGATTCTTTAATCCTGTTAATCTGTAAATCCTTTGAATCCTGGTGCAGACGGCCACTGAACGCATAGGCAAGCACGCTTTGTCTGTATGTTTTAATTTGTTCTTTTGCTTTGCGGAGGTTTGCTATTCCGTTATCTAACTCGCTGAAGAGTTCTTCTATTTTTGCTACGATTTTGTGTTGCTCGGGAAATAGTGGATAAGAAATATCATATGTAAGAAAATTATTTATCCTAATATAATTCGTTGCGGATCCATATTGCTTATCTTCATTTCTCTTACGCCAATGCAATAGCATATGATAATAGAGAAATTTTGGTAGTATTTTAATTTTTTGAAGCACATATGTCCTTTGGTATGCTTCAAATTCACCTTTGTAATAAAAGACTTTTCCAACATTTGCACCATTACCAGGAAGTATCAAGTATTCACCACTAAATGATTTAGTATCACACCATAGATAATCATATGCGCATGTGTAGAAACGATAGTCACCTTTCTCTTTAGCATGGTTTGCGTCCTTCTTGCCCGTTTTTATTTCACATATATCCCCAAGTTTAACCCATGACCAGTCGGGAGGAAGGTTTTTAGTTTGCATCGCTTTCTTTGAGACTTTGATCAATATAAATAAAATCAAAGAATACTTTATCAAGATGTTCAAAATGTTTGTCAGTTGAAATAAGAGTAGCATTTAACACATAAGCAGTAGCTGCAATCCAAACATCATTATCTTCTATCTTTCGTGAGGACATATTTTTTGGAAGTTTTTTAGTTTGATGCTTTCCTTCATTAAAAGAATCAATTTCAGCAAATGCATTTATTAATGCATAAGAATCAATTTTAACATGAGGTATTTTATTGAGAAGGTCATTCATCGTATCAATTTTGGGTTTTCCCCAACCTAATTTATTTGCAAGGGAGTAAATCTCGGCATGAGATACAATAGAAATCAAAGAAATATTATCTGGATTGAACAATTCAAATTTTTTTTCAACATATGAAGCGAATCCCGCTCCTCTTATGTATCCAAGAAGTATATTTGTATCAAGAATAAAAGTTTTCATTAATCGAGTTGCGAAAGAATTTCTTCTATTGATTCATTTCCAGGCCATTTATTCCATACGTCTTGCAGAGGAGAATGACGTTGAAATTTTTGTTTTATTTCTTCAATAAACAATCTAGAATTAGGTTCTGCTAAATAAGTATTAAAAAGTTCCTCTTTTTCTTCAAACCTTTTAATCAAACCTGTTCTTATGTATCTAATTTTACCATTAGGTTTAAAATCAGCCAAACCTCTAAGTGTAACTCTGCTACCCCAATATTTTCTCATTTCTTCAGGATCCAGTACGCTTTTATCAAAATCGCCTTGAATCTTTTCGCCATTTTCTAAATTTAATGTAAAGCGACTTGTTAAATGTTCTATTATGTTAAATAAACCACTCAACATAACTACTTTAGGTTCGGGTGTAGCAATAGTAAGTTTTTCAACTTTCGAAAGTTGTTTAACACTAAGTCCAACTTTAGAAATAATTTTATCAGTTCTAGAATTTAATTCAATCGATTCAGCATGTCTATCTATAAATTTTTTAAATGTAATAAATGAATTCAACAATCCTCTGTCTAAAAGTTCACTTTCATATTTTTCATTTATTGCATCTTTATATGATCTACCCCAAACTGTCAATGCAGTATCTTTTGGGTTAGGAATAATGTTCCATAAATCAAGTTGTGCAATTTTTTCTTGTGCAGTATTAACTAATTGTGGGGCTTCAATTTCTAAAATTGTTGAACCTTCTTTTATTCCTGTTACATTAAAATTCAGAGATTCTCGTAACCAAGTAGGAATTTGTCCTTTCCTGGTACTTGTTCCTTCAACAATTAAGCGCAATGCTTTTTCAGAACTTTCGATCAAAATTTCTGAAAGTTCTTTCAATGCGATAAGTGAAATTGTACCCGAAGGAGTTTTGAGACCCTTAATTTTCAATTGATATTTAGTTGTTTTCATGCCCCTGAGCTTATGCTTACTTAAGGTTTGCATGTAAATATAACAATAAAGTTAATTACTGTTAACTATTTTAATTGTCTTTCTGGAAATGATTCGAAAATTAAAAACTGATATTTTCGTTTATTTTCACAATTTTTTCCGCTTTTCGGAAACATATCAAACAACCAATTCCTGATTTAGCTCAATAATAATTTTTTCCGTTTCTTCTCCAAAAAGTTTCCAGAATTTTCCAAGTCCGCCGTTATCAATAAATGGTGTGTATTCAAAATCATCTTTATCAATTCTAACAGAAGTTATAATATGGTCGCGTATCATTCGTAACCAATTAAGTTGTGCATCAGTAAAAATTTTACCAACGGCTTGTCGGCGGAAGATCCAGTTCTTAAAGTTTAGGCTAACAATTTCGCTGTAAGGCTTAAGTTCTTTATCAATACCAATTTCGTAACGGATAAGAGAAATGATATCAGTTAAAACTCTTGCGGCGGTTAAGCCGGTAACTTTCTGTGGTTCAAGCCGGTGGTAGGCATTCCAAATTTTTTCTGCAGTAAGTACATAAGGAGGAGAAGCAAGAAGTTCTTTCAGTTCGCTAATCATTTTCAGTGTTAAATCTTTTCTTCTGTAGGGCTGACTGTAAAGAATTTTAAGTGCAATAATCTCGTTTTTGTTTTCATCGAGGAACTTGCGGAAGTTGTTAATTATTTCTTCAGCATTCTCTTTTGCAGTTTTATCAAAGCCGGAGAAAGTGACTTTATCAATATTAACAGTATCAATAATCTGATAAATTTTTTGTCGCACAGTTTCAACAAAATTGCGTAGTTCCGGGTTATCGAAAGGTTTAATAACAGTTTGGATAACCGGCTGCATTACAGATTCAATCTGTTTTTCCGTTGGCTCTGCACCGTCATCAAGATTTAATTTTTGTTTTACTATCTGGTATTGGAAATCTGGGTCATAAAGATTTGCAAGTTCAACGGCAACTTGAGTAATTGACCTTTCATTTGCTAACTCTTTGAATTTTTCTCTATCGGTTTCTGAAATCTGTTTATCAATTTTAGTTAACCGCGAGGCAAGAGCAGAAACATTATCTTCATCCGGCTGAAGAATAACCATCTTCATCAAATCTTTCAAAGGAACAGACGGTTTTCTATCAACAACCGGGTAATCAACCTTAACAGATTTGAAAACTCCAACAGCATCAATAATGTAAAACCGTTCCTTATTCAGTTTAGCGCCGGGAGTAACTTTAATAAGCTCATCTTTACTGAATGAGCGCGTTCCTCTTCCAATCATCTGCTGAAAATAATTTCTTGAACGGACGTCGCGCATAAAAATTAATACTTCAATCGGTTTTACATCAGTTCCTGTAGCAATCATATCAACAGTAACAGCAATACGTGGATAGTAAGCGGTTCTAAACTGTTGAAGAATTGATTCCGGGTCTTCGTTCTTAACATTATAGGTTATCTTTTTACAGAAGTCGTTCCCTTCTCCAAACTCTTCGCGCACAATATGAACAATATCTTCTGCATGACTATCAGTTTTTGCAAAGATTAAGGTTTTGGGGACTTCATTTTCGTTTTTGTCTCTTTCGGAAAAGAATTCTTCCTTCAATACTCTTTTGTATTCACGTATAATATTTCTTATCTGGCTTGGGTTTACTGCATCCTTATCAAGTTGGGTTGGCTCGTATTTAATCTCATCTTCAAGCTGGCGCCATTCTTTTTTTCTCGTCATTTTGTTGCGCAGATCAACATACTGTTTTGCTTTAATCTGCGCCCCGTGCTGTGTTATTTCCGTCTCGATTGTGTAAACATCATAACCAACGTTTACTTTATCTGCTATAGATTGTTTAAGAGTATATTCGCTTACAATATTTTCGTTAAAGAATCCAAATGTTCGGTTGTCCGGTGTAGCAGTAAGTCCAATCATAAAGGCATCGAAGTAATCGAGTACTTGTTTCCATAAATTGTATATTGAGCGATGGCATTCGTCTATGATAATGAAATCAAATGTTTCAATTGAGAAGTTAGGATTGTAAACCACATCGACCGGTTTATCAATTACTTTTGTTTCGTAAGGAGATTCATCTTCGAGCGACTCGTCAAGCTCCTTCCCTTTTAGAATTGAATACATTCTTTGAATTGTACTAATACATACATGTGCAGATGGATCGATAAAATTTGAGCTTAATCTTTGAACGTTATAAAGCTCTGTGAAAAGCCGTTTATCGTCATTTGGTTTATATGCCTGGAATTCCTGTTCAGCTTGCTTACCAAGATTTCTTGTATCAACCAAAAATAGAATTCTTTTAGCCCCGGCAAATTTTAATAAACGATAAACGGAAGTAATGGCAGTAAATGTTTTACCGGCACCGGTTGCCATTTGTATAAGTGCACGGGGACGATTTTCAGCAAATGATTTTTCTAAATTTTTTATTGCTTTAATCTGGCAGTCGCGTAATTTATCTTTGTTAAGTTCAGGAAAAGATAGTAGCCGTTTTCTGAGTGTATCTTCTTGTTTGAATAGCTCATTTAATGTTTCCGGTTTATGAAAGGAGAATAATTCTCTTTGTCGGGGGAGCGGATCTCTCGAATCCGTAAAGAATGTTTCTGAACCTGTAGATTCATACTGAAAAGGAAGGTCACTTATTTTTTTAATGAATTTCAATTTATCTGAAGCATATCTTACAGTTTGCTCATGAACTCCGCTTAACGTATCACCTGTTTTTTTTGCTTCAATAACCCCAAGTGGAGTTCTATCAACAAACAGAATATAATCGGCAGAACCTGATTCAGTGGGATATTCTCTTACAGCAATTCCATGACCAGCAGAAGGATTAAAGTTATTAAAGTCCTGCAAAATCCAACCGGATTGCTGCAGTTTTTGATCAATAATAATCCGCGCTTTTTGTTCGGGATTCATTAATCCATAAGAAAAAGTTTTAGATTAATTACAATTTACTACTTTTATAAATACAAATTATATTTTTTCTATTACGAAGAAGTTTAAAAAATCACTTCCGAATGCAAGTGATGGTGTATACGTCCCCGGTTTTAATTCATTCTTCATAATTCTCAATGCAGATTCTGCTGCACCTTTAGCTGTAAGATTATAACCCTCCATAACACGGTAAATCTGCTCTATGCGTTCCCCTTTTTCATTTTCAACCATTCCCCAGATATAAGTCTCTGTTGAATCACGCATTATTTTATCAGGACCGGTAAAATTTTTACTTACATAATTTGTAGATAATCTCTTAATGAAAGGGATATTAAACAAGTTAAGTAATAATAAAGCTAACCGTCTGGAAGCAAATAGAATTTTATTTATCCCCATATAAACTTCAATGTTGGGAATTCCGGTAGAGATAAAGGATGTAAATACATCTCCCCATGGAATTGAAACAGCATACATAGAAAAATTTCTATGCTTAACTTTAATACTAAATTCACCTAAAGGGGAATCAATCACCTTTCCGTTTTTTCTAATTTTACCTTTGCCGCTAATAAACTCAAGCGATGTAAGCATAGTGCCGCGTGAAATTCCACCTTTTCTATTTACAAACCCGAGTTTTAGATTAAGAGCATCGGGCATCTGTTCGCTAAGTCTTTTTGCTAAACAATCAGTTGGTATTACATCAAATCCCGCTCCGGGTAAAATAACAATTCCACTCTCTTTAGCTCTATTGTTACACCCAAAAGCATAAGCAAACACCGGAATTTCACCGGTTATATCAAGATAATTTGTTTTAGTGGATAGACAATAATCAATCATATCTTTGGCGGTATACTTAAAAGGACCGGCGCAATTTAACAATGTATGAATATCCTCAAGAGAATTTTTCGATTCATTATCATAATTAAGATCGAACACCCTGTAATCGCATGAATATTTTGTAGCAACATTTTTAATTGCTTCAAAATTTCTACCGGCTAGAATTGGTTTGATACCACGCTCAATTAATTCGTCAATAATCAGTTGAGCAGAATAACCGTTAGCTCCGTAAACCATTAATTTGTTTTTTATTCCGGGCATATAAAATCCTTAAAAACAATAGACCACAGATTTAACAGATTAAACTGATTTGTACA
>JAGVBL010000271.1 GCA_020059785.1 Ignavibacteriales bacterium
GTAACATAAGTAGTAAAATCAACCCAACAGCTATACATTGAAGAATATCAACTTTCAAAAATTCCTGAAGCATGTGCGGATAATGTGGATTGGAAATTTTTCTTAACGAAAGAAAGGACATATGAATTGAATAACCGGCAAGAAATACCAGAAGTAATCTTCCTAATTTATTCCAAAATTTCATACCGAATTTTCTTAATTCATCTAATCCTTTCTGAAGCGAAAGAACAAAGACCATTCCGGATGAGAACGTAAATGCCGGAGCAACTAACCCATTTATAAAATTAAGGTAGGTAAACCACCAGGCAGACCGAAGTTCGCTGCTTAAAAATACATTTACAACATGTACTTCAATCATAATTATTAGTGCCAGACCTTTAAGCATATCAATGAATTGTGCCCGGTTTTTCCTTTCCATAATTCAACTCTAAATTTTTAATGGAAATTAAGAATTTTTTTACATCCGTTTCAAAATTTTTATAGTGGAATTAAATTTTAAATTCTTTACATTGCTACTGAAATCAAGTTTGAGGGGTTAAAAATGAATTTGATATGCGATATAGAAACTGTCGGTTTTGAATTCGAGTCTCTCACCGAATCCCAGCAAGAATTTTTACTTCGCTATATTGAACAGGAACCGGATCTTTCTAAAAAAGAAACTCTAACCGGGGAAGCTAAACGTTTTCTCAGTCTTTACCCTTTAACTGCCAGAGTTGTTGCAGTTGGCTTGATGAATACCGAAACTGAAAAAATAATGGTCTATTATGAAAATCAATCTGATAAGGATATTATAATTGAAGAAAAGGGAATTAAATACAAACCAATGAACGAAAAGAATATGCTTCAAAATTTCTGGCAGTATGTTTCCAAATCCGAAAAGGTAATAACATTTAACGGCAGAAATTTCGATATACCCTTTTTAATGATTCGTTCTGCAATGCTTCAGACTAAACCCACAAGAAATTTAATGAAGTACAGGTATGATACCAGAGAGCATATAGATCTGCTTGATCAATTGACTTTCTATGGTACGACAAGAAAATTCAATCTCGATTTTTATTGCCATTCATTCGGTATAAATTCTCCAAAATCCAAAGGAATTACGGGAATGGAAGTTAAAGAATTATATAAAGCCGGACGGATAAAAGAAATTGCAATCTATTGCAGCGAGGATGTTAAAGCTACCTATGAGTTATTTAAAATCTGGAATGATTACTTAAACATATAATTAGCAATAAAATGAAAAGGAGTTTAAAATGAAATTCAGGGATATTGCATTTATTTTAATTCTTTTTATTTGCTTCTACGACCAATCTGCTCAATCAATCAAAAATAAAGTGAATGGGAAAGTAACCGACTTTAAATCAGGCGAACCGCTAATAGGAGTAAATATTTATATTAATAACTCTACTATCGGAACCACAACAAATAAAGAAGGTTATTACGAACTTCTTATTCCCGATGGCAGATTTGAAATAGTATTTTCTATGATCGGATTCCAACCTGAAAGTAAATTCATTTTTGTTAATAATGGTTCAGACCGTCTGCTTGATATCACTCTTAGAGAAAAAGTTTACGAAATGGATCAGGTGCAAATTGAAGACCGTTTTTCTGAAGAGTGGTTTAAAAAATTAAGTGTCTTTAAAAAATATTTATTAGGACAAAATGATTTTTCCTCTTTATGCAGAATTGAAAATGAAAAGGATATTTTCTTTTCAGGAGAATATAGTTCTATATTTAATGTGCATTCTTACAATCCCATTAAAATTAGAAATGATGCATTAGGTTATTTAATGGAATGTACAATCATTAACTTTGAGATAGATAACAAGAACACATTCTGTACATATTCCTTAAAAACAAGATTCATAGATATCTCGGATGAGGAGAAGACAAATAAAGTAATCCAGATGGTAAATAGAAGTAGAGCTTATGTAGGTTCCTTACGCCATTTCTTATACTCTGCTATAACTACAAATAATTTTTCTAATTTTGATGTTGCACTAGTTAAAAGAACGGATTATAAGGAGAAAGGTATCAGTGTTAAGAGTGGAAGTGAAATCATAAAAACAATAGGTGAAAATCCCGATTACTTACTTTCATTTAATGGATTATTAAGAGTAAGATACAGGTATAATATTGACTTTTCATGGCTTAAGCTATCGGAAAACGACTCATATATAAACTATAATGGATACTTGGTTAATCCTTTAAGTGTAATTCAGTATGGCAAATGGGCTTTCGATGGATTATCTAAATTATTGCCTTTGGATTATATCTCCTTTTGAATTGATAATCTTAACTGTATTTTATTTAATTTACCTTACAGTAGAAATGTAAAGATAAAGCACAATAAAGTGAAGCTTAAGGAAGATAAGATAAACTATAAACGTAACTTTGAAGCAGCGCTGATACTCAGTCTGGTTATTATAATTGTATTATTTGAATTAACGCCTGATACAGAAAACAAAAGCGACAAAATCCCTTACTTCCCGGAGCCGGTTATAACAGTTGTTGATATACCAAATACAAATCAATCCTCGCCAAACAATTTACGACCGCCTCTCCCTGAAATTCCATCATTAATAATACCTTTTGACGAACCGGAAATATTATCTGATGTTATTATAAAGGAAAATATACAGAGTATTGAAAAAAGTGAACAAGGAAACAAATCGAATACGTTAAAAGGAAATTCAAAAGGAGTATATAAAGCTTCCTCATTTCCTTTTGTCCCAAGACAAATAGTTGAGGTTGTGCCCGAAAAAGTTGATGGTAGTGAAGGTGCAATTAAACTAAAATTACTCATTGGAAAAGATGGTTTTGTTTTAAAACATGAAGTACTTAACAACACTACAAACAATTCTAAATGTCTAACATTTGTAATTAATGCGGTTTATAAATCCCGCTGGCAGCCGATCGCATTCGATGGTGAAAAAGTAGATTACTGGCTAGAAAAAACCTACGTTTTTAATTGAAGAGAAAATCCTTCTATTTCAGTAAGGTTGAATTTATAGATCAGAAAAAGTAACTTCTAATCAAATTTTGGAGGAAGAATGGACTTTACTAAAATGATTAACTTCGTTGAATCTCATATAAACATTTTAGCCCGTGCTTATTACGAACAATTAATGAAATCCGAGTATATGACTACATACCAGAAGTTGGAGGAATCAAAAGTTATTGCAAGAGAAGAATTGGTTTTCCAAAATTTTATTATATGGCTTAAAAGCGGCGCGTCAAATGACGAAGCTGAAAAATATTTTGAGAAAATTGGTGCTGAAAGATATAATGAAGGATTTCCGCTTACCGAGATTAATTATGCTTTATACATTACCAAAAAAGTTTTCTGGTCTACAATCGCCTGGAAAAAAGAATTATTTGAAGATTCTGACTTTCACCACCTTATTGAATGCATGACAATTCTAAATAACTACTTTGATCTCGGTAATTTCTATTTAATTCGCGGTTACGTTCATGAACTTTTTGCTAAACTTGATATTTCCGATAAGCTTACACGCGAAGAGATTCATAAAATATTAATACGAGGAGCATTTGATGAGGATGACCTGGACAAGAGTGATTTTGTCTGGCGCCATGTTTAATGTGTTTATTGTAATCTAATCATTGGTTATTTATTACAGGGAAATTACCTCATTCCTTATATATCATCTTAATGAGCAAATCAATATTAGTAGATAATGTAACCGGAGTAATACTTGCCGGTGGTAAAAGCTCCCGCATGGGAGTCAATAAGTCGTTATTAAAAATAGATGATGTAACCCTGATAGAAAGATGTTATGAATTGATGAAGTCTGTCTTTGCAAAAGTTGCTATCAGCACAAACGACCCCGCTCGGTTTGATTTTGTTAATACAGTAAAAATAAAAGATATTTATCAGGATTTTGGACCGTTAAGCGGAATTTACTCTGCCTTAAGATTTCTAAACACGCAAAAAGTTTTTATACTTTCTGTTGATATGCCATTTATCTTACCGGACTTATTAAGGTATTTATTAAATTACAAAACGGATGAATTGATTACCGTTCCATTTGCAGTGCAAAGAACCCATTATCTATGCGGTATATATGGCAAAGAACTGATTCCCATTTTAGAAAGTATTCTTGAATCGAACATTGAAGCCCGGAACAACAATAAGGAGATTATAAAGTCTTCCTTAAGTCTCTGGAATTTTGTTGAAAGGGTAGGTGCTGAAATTGTTGATGTTGAAGAGAAAATATTTTATATGAAAGATCTCTTCTTTAATATCAATACACCGGAAGATTTTGAGTACGTTAAAACTCGTCTCATCTAATTTTTTTCTACTTTTCTTTTATAATGCTTGTGAACAACAAATCTTATTTTCCATTTTTGAAAAAAACTTTAGAAAAATTCTACAAAATGAAACTCGCTTAGCTGTTTTCAAACAATTTCGCACATTTCTTCAATAATTATAAATGGCAAGAAAGTTGATATTTATAAATATCAACAACAAAGAATTGTAATGACCGAAATAAATTTATCCCGCAACGAGCCCGTTTTTTCGATTAGTAATGCGGCTAAACTTTTAAACATCTCTGTTCATACTTTAAGAATGTATGAAAAGGAAGGATTAATAATTCCTTTTAAGAAAGAGAGCAAACAAAGATCATATTCAAAATTGGATCTGGATCGTATCAATTGTATTCGTAATGCAATTAATGAATCGAAGATTTCCATTAACGGGATTAAAACGATCTACTCGCTAATTCCTTGCTGGCAAGTTGTAAATTGCTCTGCAGAGGATAGAAAAAAATGTGAAGGATATAATGGACATGGTAAACCATGCTGGTCTTATAGTCATCCCGGAACAGTTTGTGAAAACAAAAATTGCAGAGAATGTGAAGTCTATAATAATTTTTCAGAATGCGGGAAAGTAAAAGAACTGATAAAATCCATTTAGAGGTTAATAAATGAATTCAATTTCACGAAGAAAATTCTTAAAGATAACAGGTTTTTCTGTAGGTGCAGTTGCTGCGGCATCAGCTCTTAGTCCAATTGTAAAAGGATCAGAAAAAATTAATAAGGAAAAGGTAAAAGGGATTCAGAAGATTCCAACTTATTGCGATATCTGTTTCTGGAAATGTGGTGCTATTGCATATTTAAAGGACGGTGCATTATGGAAGATAGAAGGAAATCCGAATGATCCACTCAGTAAAGGTAGATTGTGTCCAAGAGGAACTGGTGGAATTGGGGCTTATAGCGATCCTGACCGATTACGTTCTCCATTAATTAGAACCAAAGAAAGAGGCGAAGAGAAATGGAAAGAAGTTACCTGGGATGAAGCGCTCGATTATATAGCTTCTAAAATGAAAAAAATTAAATCCGAATATGGACCGGAATCAGTTGCCTTCTTCTCTCATGGCATCGGCGGTAATTTTCTAAAGCATACTTTAAAAGCTTATGGAGTAAATAATATTTCAGCACCTTCTTATGCACAGTGCCGTGGTCCGCGTGATGTCGGTTTTGAATTGACATTCGGCGATGGAATCGGTTCACCCGAAAGAACGGATATTGAAAATGCAAAATGCCTCGTTCTTATTGGTTCTCATCTTGGTGAGAATATGCATAATTCGCAAGCACAGGAATTTGCTAATGCAGTTGAAAGAGATTCTACTGTAATTGTTGTTGACCCCAGATTTTCTGTAGCCGCATCAAAAGCAAAATATTACCTTCCAATTAAACCAGGTACTGATATCGCTCTGTTACTTGCGTGGATGAATGTAATTGTAAATGAAAAACTATACGATGTGGAGTATGTAAATAAATTTGGCTTCGGGTTCGAACAGTTTGCAGCAGAAATTTCTCCATATACACCAGAATGGGCTTACACTGAAACAGGAATTGATGTTGAATTAATAAGAACTACTGCACGCGTTATGGCAATTAATAAACCGGCAACACTAATTCATCCCGGAAGACATGTAACATGGTACGGAGATGATGCACAGCGCAGTAGGGCAATTGCACTTCTAAATGCACTTCTTGGTTCGTGGGGACGTAAAGGAGGTTTCTTCTTTCCATCAAGTTATTCAATTCCTCCTTATCCATATCCTGAATACCCAAAACCCGGTAAGGATAAAGTTGATAATCCTGATAATAAATATCCCTTTGCAATTGAAGAGATAACAACCGGTATTAGAGAAGCAACAATTACTGGCAAACCTTATCCAATTAAAGGATGGTTTATTTATGCTACAAATCTGATTCATGCTTTACCTAATGAAGAAGAGACAATTAAAGCAATTCAGAATCTTGATCTAATGGTTGTTGTAGATGTTATACCGAGTGAAATTGCCGGCTGGGCGGATGTGGTTCTACCGGAATCGGTTTATCTTGAACGATATGATGATCTACATGCTTCGTCATTTAAAGAAACTTTTGTTGGAATCCGCCAACCTGTTGTTGAATCTCCGGCAGACCAAAAACCGAATTGGTGGATAGCAAAAAAACTTGCTGATAAACTTGGACTCGGCAATTACTTTCCATGGCAACATATCGAAGAATATCTGGATTATAGATTGAATGCCGCCGGATTGAGTTTAGACCAATTAAAGAAAGAAGGAATTATACGTGGTGAAAAACCACCAATTTATTTTGAAGATGGAATTACTCCAGAATTCCCAACTCCTTCTGGTAAAATAGAATTTTACTCATTACAGTTAGCTCAAGCCGGTTTTGATCCTGTCCCCAAATTTACTCGTCCTGATGAACCACCTGCCGGTTATTTTAGACTACTCTTTGGAAGATCACCGGTTCATTCATTTAGTAGAACACAATCCAACCGTATTTTGATGGATATGATGGAAGAAAATGAAGTATGGGTGAATAACGATATTGCGAATAGGTATGGATTAGCCAATGGTCAGTATATTAAATTGAAAAATCAGGATGGTATAATTAGTAACAAGGTAAAAGTAAAAGTAACCGAAAGAATTAGAACCGACTGTGTTTATATGGTTCATGGATTCGGTCATAATTCTAAAATGTTGAAAGGAGCTTATGGAAAAGGGGCGAGCGATGCACAGCTTATTACCAAATATAAAATTGATCCTATTATGGGAGGAACAGGTATGAATGTGAACTTTGTAACTTTTGAGACGGAGGTGTAACATGGCGCGATTCGGTATGGTGATAGATACTAAAAAATGTGTTGGATGTATGGATTGTGTAGTTGCATGTAAAACTGAAAATAACGTTCCTGAAGGATATAATAGAGATTGGATTGTTACGGTTTCCAATGGAAAGTTTCCGGATATACATTTAGAGATTCAGTCGCAAAGATGTAATCACTGCGATAACACTCCTTGCGTTTCCTGCTGTCCTACCGGTGCAAGTCATGTTGAAGAATTTGGTAAAATTGTCCTTGTTACACATAATATGTGCATCGGTTGTAAAGCTTGTGTTGCTGCTTGTCCTTACGATGCCCGATTTGTTAATCCAGAAGGTTATGCGGATAAATGTACATTCTGCATGCACAGGGTTGAAAAGGGTGAATTACCGGCTTGTGTTTCTGTCTGTCCAACGCATTGTATGTACTTTGGCGATCTTGATGATCCTAATAGCGAAGTTAGCAAACTTATCGCATCAAGAAAAAATCACACATTAATTCCTGAAGCCGGAACATCACCAAGAATCTATTACCTTACATAGGAATTGAACATTGATAATTGTGATATTAAAAAATATTTACCGTCATATAAATCTATTTTTCATTTAAGGAGATTGATTAATGCAAGAACTAACAACAACAAGACACAATCTTCATATTGATCCATCAATGACAGTCTGGGGCTGGGAAATTCCGGTTTATTTATTCATTGGCGGAATGGTTGCCGGAATGATGATTATCTCCGGATATTTCTTGTTTAGCAACCGATACAAAGAAACAAATTGTGCTTGTTATACATTGCCAATAATAAGTTTGATATTATTAAGTGTTGGCATGTCTGCACTTTTTCTGGATCTTGAACACAAGCTTTTTGTCTGGAGGTTATACACAACTTTCAAAATAGCATCACCAATGTCCTGGGGTGCATGGATATTAATTTTAGTTTATCCAATCATTATTGCTAATCTACTTATGGGACCGCCAAAATTTCTTATAAATAAATTTCCGAAAATAAGTTTGGTAACCACCTATATTAATCAACACCCGAGGTTAATTCAGAATATTGGTGTAGCTAACATGCTGCTTGGCGGATTACTTGGGGTTTATACTGGAATTTTGTTAAGTACAATGGCAGCACGTCCTTTATGGAACTCATCAATGTTATGGGTTTTATTTCTTGTTTCAGGTTTATCTACTGCAGCTGCTTTTGTTCATATGATTGCAAAGAATGTTAAGGAAAGAGAATTACTTGCGAAAGCCGATAATGGATTTTT
The DNA here is from genome assembly GCA_020059785.1 of Ignavibacteriales bacterium. GTDB lineage: Bacteria > Bacteroidota > Ignavibacteria > Ignavibacteriales > Melioribacteraceae > DSXH01. The sequence goes on from JAGVBL010000271.1 coordinate 8,425, forward strand.
GACAATCGAAATTTTTGTGATTGCATTAATGATTATCGGACTACTTACATCAACTAAGGTTCATATTCATGCTGCAGAACTATTACTAAGTGGTGCTTATGCCCCTGTATTCTGGGTTTTTGTTGTTGGTAACGGGATTATCATTCCCTTAATAATTCAGTTATTAGCAGTTAATCATAAAATAAAACATACTCCTATTGCACCTATTATGGTAATAATCGGAGGATTAATTTTAAGATTTGTAATAGTATCAGCCGGGCAGCATAGCCATTGGCTGAACGCGCACTTTAAATAACGGAGATAATTTATGTCATCAATTACAGGAATATTTTCTAAAGAAGCGGTTCAAGAAAAAATTCATGAACCTAAACCTTACTCAAATCCCTACCTTGTCGGGATTGGATTGGGTTTGGTTCTACTTGCTGCTTTTATAATTATGGGAAGGGGACTCGGTGCATCGGGAGCTTTCTCTTCATTAGTTGCTGCTGGTGTTCAGCAGGTAGCTCCAGATCATGCTGCTAATAATCCTTATTTCAAAGAGTATATCGGTGATGGTTCAACTAATCCGCTAAAAGATTGGCTGGTATTTGAAGTGCTTGGTGTTTTTGTAGGCGGATTAATTTCCGGATTATTAGCACACAGAGTTAAAAAGACAGTTGAAAAAGGGGATCGGATCTCAGTAAGAAACCGTTTAATATTTGCATTCATTGGAGGTGGTTTAATGGGATTCGGTGCTAAACTTGCACGCGGTTGTACCAGCGGTCAGGCACTTACCGGCGGAGCTCTGCTTAATTTAGGTAGCTGGGCTTTTATGATGATGGTTTTTGCCGGCGCTTATGGTATGGCTTATTTTATGAGGAGGCAATGGACATGAACGCACCATTTTTTAAATTCGATTTTTTTAGCGCCGATTTCAGTTTAGTAATTGCATTTGCTATTGGAATTGGTTTCGGTTTTGCACTTGAACGCGGCGGATTTGGTAATGCAAGAATTCTGGCATCTCAATTTTATTTTACTGATATGAGAGTATTAAAAGTAATGTTTAGTGCTATCGTTACAGCTATGCTTGGTGTTTTCTTTTTTGTTGCTTTCGGTTGGCTAGATCTTTCACTCGTTTATTATACGGATACAAATTTAATTCCTCAGGTTGTCGGTGGTTTGATATTAGGAGTAGGTTTTGTAGTTGGAGGTTATTGCCCGGGTACTTCGTGTGTTTCGGCTGCAACAGGAAGAATTGATGGAGTAATTTATTTACTTGGTGTAATGGCTGGTATTTTTGTGTTCGGAGAAATTTTTCCGCTTATAGAAGGATTTTATTATTCCAGTAATATGGGTAGAGTATTCTTACCCGACTATTTAGGTCTTTCTTATGGAATGATAGTATTTCTTGTAGTTCTTATGGCTGTTGGAGCTTTTGCAGCTGCTGAATGGGGCGAGAAAAAAATGGCAGCTAAATCAGGAGGTGTAAAATGAAAATGATAGAATTACTTCAAAAAATTGACTTGAAAATAAAATTGGCAATTATAGCAATATTCCTAGGAATAACAGCATTCATTATCTCTAATCCTTTCGATAATTCTATTGCAAAAATAAATGTGAAGAATCTTGCTGTAATGGTTCAAACAGAAGTTGATCATGTTAATGTTGATGAAATTGCAGACTGGATTATTAAAGATAAGTCTGATTACAGGCTAATTGATCTTCGAACTGAAAAAGAATTTAACGATTATAATATTCCAACTTCCGAAAATATACCGATAACAAACCTTCTTGATGGTGAACTCGCCCGTAATGAAAAAATAGTTCTCTACTCCGAAGGAGGAATTCATTCTGCACAAGCATGGTTTCTACTTAAAGCAAAAGAATATAAAAGCGTCTATATACTAAGAGGCGGCTTAGAAGAGTGGAAAGATAGAATCCTTTTTCCAAAGCTAATTTCAAATGCAACACCGGAAGACAAAGCTAAATTCGAAATAGCTTCTGCAATAAGCAGATATTTTGGAGGTCAACCTCAGATTGTTACGGGTAGCGAAATAACATTGAGTGTTGCAAATCCTAATCCAACACCCAAAATACAAGCTCCGACTGGTTCTTCTATAGGTGGAGCTCAAAAGAAAAAGAAAAGGGAAGGATGTTGATCTGGTCTCTGGATACTGGTTACAAAATGCTGTATGATTTTTAAAGTTGCGTGGATCTTAATTCTGCGCAACTTCAAATTTCTGATAAGAACTTTCAAGTTGGTAATGAGCTAAAAACTGATCTAATAATTTCTCACGTACTACACAAATAATTCTGCACTTATAATTCTCCCTAATCTCAAAGACCTTTGATATAACCGGTTCCAAACCCTTACCTTCTAATTCAAGAGGACCTACTTCATCAATTATCAACCAATCTAATTCATCATTTACAGCTTTTAATATTAGGTCACCAGCCCACTTAAAAGAATCTATGCTGAACTTATAATTACCGATAGTTATGGAATTTTCATTATCATCAGTTTCTAATGTTCTTAAAGTCCGTGATGAAATATGATAGAGAAATCTTTTGCCATCTATTACAGGTTGAAAAATTCCATCAATATTTTTTTGAGATGCAGCCCATTGCATTAAATGTGTGGTTTTACCGGTTTTAGTAGGACCGCTATAAACATAAATTTCACGCATTATTTTCAATCCGTGTTATAAGCAATAATACAATCGAATCCGATAAGAATTTTCTAAGTCTCTTGAACCTTTTATAATCTGCCGAAGATTTCCAGGAATAGTTAATTATTCTTTTAAATTCGGGGAATAGAGCAGTAACCCTGTTAATTTCTGATGCGCGTTCAAATTTGTTCTTTTCTATAAACTTATTGAAACGTGCAATAATAAATGGTGAAATTATAACAAACCATACAAACGTTACAACAAATGAACGTAATAGCATTATTAGTATTTCATACGCACGGTTCTTTTCAAAACCGGGTTCAAAATAGGTTAATATTATCAGTGATATAAAGAAAATGATTAGAACTATTCCGGATTTTTTCTTCCACCAACGTTTCTTTTTCGGAGCTTCCTTTCTGGCAAATATATCCTCTGTCAAATAATTTCTGTATGCTTCTGTTAAAAGGTAGCTTTTTTCAATCAATTTATTTGGGAGGGTTGTGGCTTTCAATGCAAAGTAAATTCCAACAGCAACATGAACAAATGAATAAATACAGATTAATATAATCGAAAAACTTATTGAGTTTCCGGCGAAATCTATTTTTACCTGAAGCAGAATATAATTAACAAAATCATCTATCGATTCCCATAAAGTATTGCCGAAAATTATTGTAAGTATTATAAATTTTTGAAGAGCAGAAAAAAGAAGTGCAAAAAATCCTAGTAATCCTGCTGCAAGCTTTTCAATTTTTATTAATGAAAAGAAAAGATAACCGAGTAAACCCTGTAAACCAACTGCAAAATATGCAGCTAAAGGAGTATGCGGACTTATAATAGCTTTTATTACAATAACAGTAATTGTTGCGTTTAGAA
>JAGVBL010000326.1 GCA_020059785.1 Ignavibacteriales bacterium
TAATTCACCCTTCTATTTTGAGACGGCTCCTTAAGTTGAAAACCCCTATTATGACCTGAAACAGAATTTAATTTCTGGCATACTTTTAAGTATAATATTTGGGCGAATTTTAATAACTTTGTTTCCATAATAGACAAAATCGACACGGATTAATGAACCGAGCTTTTCTATCAATAATTTTAGCATTAATACTAATAGCCCAGCCGAATTTTTCTCAACCGCAAAGAGTTGATATTGAAGCATTAAAAAAATTAGCACTCTCACATATGCAAGCCGGCAGATACGGCGAAGCAATCGATCAGTTAAACAAAATAATTTCTTCCGAACCTCAAAATCCGGAAGGATATAATCTCCGCGGTATCTGTTTCGAAAATCGCCAGCAATATTTTAATGGACGCCTCGATTATAGACGTGCAATTGCACTCGAAACACGAGATTCTAAAAAAAGATCCGAATACGAAAATAACCTTGCACGACTTATCGGTATCTGGTATCCATTACTCGAAAAGAAAATTAACGGTCATCAGCGCGAAATTGCTATCAATCCGAATAACCCGTTCAACTATCTCGAAATTGGTAAATCCTATATGTGGATGGAGATCTGGGATAAAGCGGAATTGTGGTACGATGAATATTTAGCTCGCGACGATAATGCTTCCCCCGATGAAATAATCCGTTATACAGAAATATTAGCCAAAACCGGAAGCATTGTAAAAGGTGAACGGATATTAAAAAAATATGTTGAACGGTATCCGGACGATTGGAGGTTATGGAGCCGTTACGGTTATTTTACACTCTGGCTCAGTAAATATGCAATAGCAAAGAAAGCATTCGAAACCGCGCTTGGCTTTAAACCATTCTTCAAAGAAGCACAGGACGGATTAGATATTGTTAACAGACAAGCTTACGTAAATCAGCAGGATCCGCGCGCATTCGAGAGAGAATTTCCCATCGATAGATATTACCGGCTGATTAAAAGAAATCCCGCCGATATTGAAACACGATTCAAATTAGTTGATGAATTGATTGCCGCAAACAGATATGAAGAAGCTTATCAGCAGCTTCAGTTTATAGGATTAACCAAAGCAGAAGATCCACGTTACCAGGAAAAATGGACTTATGTTACAGAATATAGAGCAAAAACTTACCGCGAGAATTTAGATTCTGCAAAAGTAAGATTGCAATTTAACCCGGGTGATAAACAGGCATTAAAACTTGTTGCTGAATATTATGAGTACTTGCAAGAGTATGATAGTGCAATGGTAATGCTCAATCAATATTTTGAAACCTATCCCGATGAAAAAGATGAGCAATTAAGATTCCGTTATGCAAGAATTGCTGCATGGAGCAGAGAGTTCGACAAAGCAATTGACATAACCGATAAACTATTAACCGATTATCCGAACAATCTTGATTACCAGTTATTCAGAGCACAGGTCTCGGTGTGGATTAATCGTGATACACAATTAGCAAAAGAATACTTGGATAATGTTCTTAAATCGCGCCCAAACAATCTTGAGGCACTTATTTCAATGGGTTCCTTAAAATTACTTGAACGGGATTATGAAGGAGCGCAACTATTTGCAGATAAAGCAAAAGGAATTGACCCGGCTAACGATGAGGTTATTAAACTTCAATCCAATATAGACTGGCAGCGTTTAAGAGCCGAAGAAGAAAAACTATATGCAATTTTAGAAGAAGGCAGAAAAAGAGTTATGGATGAAGACTGTCCCGATGCTCTTCTTTATTATGAAGAATATCTTTCCAAAGCAGAACCGAATGTTCTTATATTAAAAGAATATGGCGATGTGCTTTTCTGTGCAAAGGAATTTCAGAAAGCATTAGATACTTATAACGAGGTACTTAAGCAGGGATATAATTACGAGGCATCGATGCAGAGAGCAAAAGTTTATTATGCAATTGACGATACTCTTAATGCTATCAAAGAATTTAAAGCTCTTGCAAAAGAGGACTCTACTGATTTTGATGCCTGGCTATATTTAGGCGATTCTTATTCAAAAGCAGCCGAGTATGATTCCGCCCGGACAATTTATAACATGTTATTAGATACCTGGCAACTCGATTCTACACAGGTAAGTATGGTTCAGATGCGCAAGGGTTATTTACCACTTACCGGATTAAGCGCAATATTAGAAAACTTTCCTAACTATGTTGCTCTTGCACCGGCAATGCAATTTTATTCCGATAATGCGGGGTTCAGTCTCTTTTCATTAGGTTCACGGCTGGAACTTGGGATTACTAATTTCTTTTCTCTCGGTATTTCATTTACAAGAATTCAGCTAAAAGCAATTGAAAGCATTCTTGACCAGGATGTGATTAGTACCTACAACTACATCGGTAATATCCGTTACAACACATTCAAAGTCCATGGTGTAGTCCGGCTTGCAAGGGATTTGAATATGGGCGCGGGAATCGGCAGAAGTAGTGCAAGAGGATATTTATTCCGTGATGAAAAAGATGCGTTTATAAGATTTGAAAGAAGGGATACAATTTCACTTTCTCTTCTTTATCAGAATTCGGATGCTGCATTAATTCTCTATTCACCTTATCTGATTGATATACGATATATGGCAAGTTTAATTAGACTGGAAGGTTATTATAAACACAGGGATGGATTAAAAGTGTCCGGTTCTTTCCAGTATATTTCTGTTAGCGATGCAAATGAAGGAAATGATCTTATCCTAAGACTGGGAAAATATTTTTATAAAGATCTTGCTGTTGGATATGAATACTACTACACAAATTATAAGTATAAAGCTCAGTATTACTATTCCCCTACAAATTTTGAATCCCATAGTATCTGGGTAGATAACGAACTTGAAAGGAAGAAGGATTTAAGAGTAACTCTTGGTGGTAAATTGGGAATTATTCCGAGGAATAAAATTTTGGTATTGGGTGCTTACCTCGATACTTTTTATCAACCCTCCCGCAATTTATTATTCTCAGGTAGAATAATTGCTCAGAGTACTTCGCGCGATGAATCGAGTTATAGAAGTTTTGCCGCACAACTTTCTGTTTATTGGACAATTTTCTAATTGATCTGCAATTCACATGATGAAATTTTGTAATCAATTATTTTTTTTCTTCCTTATCGCTCTATCTATGAATGCTCAGGAAATTAAGCTAACAGGCAAAGCGGAACCTGGCGGAATATTAATTGGAATTGGTAAAAACATTTCTTCGGTTTATCTGAACGATACAAAAATTAAAGTGGATAATAATGGAACATTTGTTTTAGGATTTGACAGAGATGCAGCAGGAACTCATTTACTTAAGATTGAATATGAAAACGGTAAGAAGGAAACAAAAAAGCTTCAACTGCCAAAAAGAAAATATATAATCCAGAAATTGAAGATTGCAGAAAAATATGTTAATCCCCCACCGGAAGAATTGGAGAGAATTGAAATTGAAAGTCAGTACATGAAAGACGCCCGGTCGAAGGTTGGCAAAATCGATTCAACGTTATTCATAAAAGGATTTATAAAACCGGCAGAAGGAAGAATATCGAGTGTATTTGGTAGTCAGAGAATATTAAACGGTGTTCCTAAAAATCCGCATAATGGAATAGACATTGCTGCTCCTGAAGGAACTCCTGTTCTTGCAACTTCGGATGGAATAGTAATTATAGCTGGAGAAGATTTTTATTATAACGGGAATTTTATTCTTTTAGATCATGGAATGGGGCTTTCAAGTATTTATCTTCACCTTAGTAAACTTAACGTAAAAACCGGCGACAAAGTAACAAAAGGTCAGAAAATTGGCGAAGTCGGTTCTACAGGGCGGTCAACTTCTGCACATCTGCATTGGGGAGTTCAGTGGTTTGGGAACCGTATCGACCCGATGTGTCTGCTGAATATTTCTTTCTAAAAACCAAATCATAGACCACGGATAACACGGATTATTCGGATTTACACGGATAAAAAGCAAAGGTAATCTTTCCATATTAAAATCTGCGCCGATCATTTTATTAATCAGTTAAATCCGCGTTCTGTTTCTAAAAAAACAGATTACCTTTGCGTAGCGCACTTATTTTATTAGCTTAATCCCGCTGAATGAATTGCATTAAACAATAATTTGAACGTTCCAAAAGTCCAGTGCCTGTTCTGAACTTTGAATCCGAATAGAATAACATGACCGCTCTTTTGTTTAACATCAACAACTGCAGCACGCTTGAATAAATAATCTTCACCGAGCAAAAATCCTGACTTCAACAATTCCTTATCCGGGAATCGGACAACAATGCTTCTATCAAACTTACCGAATGGAGTTGAAGTAGCAAATGCAATCTTATCACTTACATAACCAATACTTTCTTCTTCCATTCCGTAACCGATTGGTTGAGTGTTATCGACATTAATCCGCAGCAGAGAACCGGGACAGAAGAAGTCATCATTCCTCAAATTCTTCAATGTATTATTAACCCTTAGCCCGAGATCCTCAATAGCAAAATTGCATGATTGACCAATAGTTAAAAGATAACCTCCGTCCTTCTCAACAAAATTTTTCAAATTTTCTAAACCAATTTTCCCAAGCCCGCTATCATATTCAGCCGGTCTTGGTCTGGAAAATCTTGCTGCATCACCACTTGGCTTGCCGGTCTTAATTAAATCTCCGCTCACATCAGGTAAAATAATTACATCAAATTTCTCTTTCAGTTTTTTATCCTTAAAGTCTTTGTTGTGCATTGTAATAAAACTAAACTCATAATTCTCCAGAGCTAACCTCGTCCATCCTTCATCCATATTTGCAGTCCATGGCTGATAAAGTCCAACTTTCAGTTTCTTAATTTCTTTGATCTTTTCTTTTTCAAACTGATCAACAACATCAAATTGAATATGAAGTTCCTCTGCTGCTTTTTTAATTATCTCTTTCGATTTACTGTTCACATCAATAAGTACCGAACCCTGATTATAAACTTTTCCGCCGGCAGTTATTTTTTCATTATTCCAGTAAACGGGAATACTGGCTTTATGCAGACGATTAATCAAAGTTGAGTTTACATTCAAACCGGATTTTGCTATAAAATATTTTCCCTCACTATCACTTACATACCCTGATGGATATTTAGGATCATTTAATTTAACTGAGGCAACTTCAAATGGTTTATCAACCTGATAAGATTTAACTCCCATTAAATAAGGTAAAGTCCAGCCGGCAACATCATAAGGAACAATCGGAGACTCAGTTCTGGATTTTCTTAGATCAGGATAACTCTGCTCTTCCATCAAATCCTTTACATATCTTCCGTTAGGTTGTGCGAGATAGATAATGTAACTGTTTGCGGGATAAATAAAATTATCAACTACAAATTCCTTCTCGCTGAAATTAACTTCTACAGCACCCACCTGAAGTATCTCAATCATTTTAGAAGTTGTAACCGGATCATTTTGATCCCTTGGAATAACATAAGCAAATGGTTTTTCCGTCTTCCCTTTTTCAATAGCTTCTTTAGACATTCTATAATAGTTACTCAAAATTTCATTTTTATATTGAGAGGAAAGTTTAATCAACGCTTCAGTTAATGCGAGTTCATAGTTTACTATATCACGCAACCGCCACCAACCACCGCGCCACGGGTTAGGGTAATTGGTTCTTATATCATACGTAGTAATTTCATTGGTTGCTCTTACCTCTGATGGATCAATATAAACCGGACTTGCAACATTAACACTTGCCATTTCGGACAAAAGTGAAATTTGATTATGCCACATTCCGCAATCGCTTGCCGGTCCCTCCCACCATCCTTCAAAAAGAGCATGGCTAATCACTCCGTTGAAGCCCTGTTTTTCAAGATCGAGAGCAGTGTAACTTCCAATTAATCCGGCCCATCGCCAGATGAGAGGATTTATATTCGGGTTTATAGGATCTTTGTAAGGCACTACAAATAAACGTGCGCCGTTGTTACCCATCTGATGCTCGTCCAGCCAGATTTGAGGAAGCCAATCGTGGAATGAAACTTTTACAACATTTTTTGTTTCCTGAAGATTGAACATAAACCAGTCGCGGTTATTATCGTGCCCTGAATAAACATGATAAAGCCATGGCATTTGAGCGCCGTCGTATTCGGTGTTTAATGTTTTGTTGTACCAGTCAACAACCATAGTTGTACCATCAGGATTAATTGACGGCATAAGAATGAAAATAACATCGTTCAAGGAACTGATAACTTCCTGTGAAGTCTTGCCCGTTATTAAATTGTAAGCAAGCTCCATCGACATTTGTGCTGAAGCAATTTCCGTTGAGTGAATATTGCATGTGACAAGAATAATTGTTTTACCTTCCTTGATCAGTGCTTCGGCTTCTGCATCGGATGTTATACGCGGATCGGAAAGTTTTTTAATTATGTCCCGGTATTTGTCAACATTGCGGATATTTTCTTCGGAGCTAATAACAGCCATGAACATATCTCGCTTCTGCGAAGTCTTGCCGATCTCCTGATAAATAATCTGTTTGGATAATTCAGCAAGATGTTTAAAATATTTTTGAATTGTTTCGTAATCAGCAATTTTATAATCAGTACCAACTTTGTATCCTAAGAATTCCTCGGGCGATTTTAATTGCTGGGGAAACATTAATGATGAAACGGTAAGAAGAAGTATTAGAGAACGTTTTAACATATAATACCCCGATGAAGTTTTTTAGATTTATTTGTGCTCAAATTATGAAATCAATTAATGAAAGGACACATATATTTTTGAAGAGAATAATGAAGTGAGGCGCCGGTTATAAGAGTTCAACAATAGAATCGCATATTTGAACACCGCACTCAAGTAATACTTTTTTGTTTTGGTGCCCGCTTGCCAGCAAAATACAATCGGCACCTATTTCGGACGCAACTTCAAAATCATGAACCGTATCGCCTATAAGAAGAGTTTCTCCTTTTCCGTTACCAAGTCGCTTCATAAGGTCCTTACCAAGGTGCAATTTACTTGCTGCATAAATATTATCAAGTCCAACCACATGAGTAAAATATTTTTTCAAGCCGTAATGGTCAACTAATTCATCAAGTGTGTGCTGTGAGTATGCCGAAAGGATTGACTGACCTATTCCTGCATTCTCGATTTTATTGAGAAGTTCTGTTACCCCTTCATAAAGATTGCATTCAAATTTTCTGCGTTCGTATTCATCCATCCATATTTTGCCCAGTTTCTCAAAAGATTCCTTTTCAAAATTGAAACCGAGCGCAGCATAATAATTTTTTACGGGGATAGTGAATACCTCCCGGTATCTGCTTATGTCAATTTCAGTAAGCGCGCGGGATTGTGCAAGCCAGTTAATCAATTCGACACAAAGATTTACATCATTAAGAATTGTACCGTTCCAATCCCAGATTATATGTTTATATTTTTCAATCACGGGCACAAATTTATTGGATAAATTTTAGAGAACAAAATTCTCTGTAATAATAAAAACAACTTATATTGGGTTTAATAACAATTTATAAGGAGTTTAATTAAGATTTGCCGGTAGGGACCTGTAATAACTCTTTAAGAATGTCAGTAATACGACTCAATAGAAATGTCAGTAAAAAGAAGTTGAAATTTAGGTTCTCAAAAAATGGAGAACCTGAAGA
>JAGVBL010000279.1 GCA_020059785.1 Ignavibacteriales bacterium
AGTACTCGGTTATCATTCCAATTAAAATTCCAGCCGCTAATCCTATAAGTGTTGAATAGAAAATTCCAATGCTTGTATAATTAAAACCATCGAATGTCCAGCTTTCCGGTAATAGATTTGTAATAATGAAGTAAGATGCAACAACCATTAAGCCGGCGGCTAAAAATTCACCAGTGTTCAATGCTTTTTGAGGATTGCCGCCTTCTTTCACTTTCACAAAAAATGCTCCAACAATAGATAAAATAATTCCTGTTCCGGCCAATATTAGTGGAAGAATAACAGCTTCTAATCCTACTTCAGGAACTTCCGGGCTAGCGAAGATTGCTCCAAGAACCATTGTACCCACAATTGCACCAACAAACGATTCGAATAAGTCGGCACCCATTCCGGCAACATCTCCTACGTTATCTCCAACATTATCAGCAATAACGGCGGGGTTTCGCGGATCATCTTCAGGAATCCCTTCGTAAACTTTTCCGGCCAAATCGGCACCAACATCTGCAGCTTTAGTATAAATTCCGCCGCCAACTCTTGCAAATAATGCAATGGAAGAAGCTCCAAGCGAAAATCCTGAAATTACATTTATTATTCTTCCAAGTTCAAAAGTATTGTTTACATCCCAGATGTTTGAATAGAGTAGTAATAAACTGCCGAGTCCAAGAATTCCTAAACCGACCACATTCATACCCATTATAGAGCCGCCTGAAAATGCAATCTGAAGTGCTGCGCCTAAACTTTTTCTAGCAGCATTTGTAGTTCTAACGTTTGCTTTTGTAGCTGCCATCATTCCTAAAAATCCGGCAAGTGCAGAACTAAAAGCTCCTCCAATAAAGGAAACTGCAATTAACCAGGATGAATCTTCTCTTCCATAATTCGAAACGCCAAGTAATAGAGCAATTGCAAGAACGAATAAGAGTAAAACTTTATATTCGGTTTTTAAGAATGCAATAGCACCTTCGCGAATATAATTCGAGATTTCAATCATTCTTTCATTGCCGGGTTCCTGTTTTGAAATCCAGGCATTTTTTAAGTAAGAATAAATTAGTGCTGCAATTCCAAAGAGAGGAATAATATATATTAACCAGATCATTTTAATCTCCTAATTAAGCTCTTCTACTGAGTTGTTTTGATCATCAGTTTTTAATTTTTTTTGTTTGCTGAAATAATCGAGCATCGATTTATAGCCGCCTGTTATAAAATGAAAAATCAAATCAATGGAAAAGTTTATGCCTTCATTAATAACCTTTATTTCGTCTCCGGAAAATTTATCGAGCACATAACCGGCAAGTCTCCCTTTTTCAAATTTATTACCGACACCAAATCTTAGCCGGGGGAAATTATCATTTTCTAAATAATAAATAATCGATTTTAAACCGTTATGACCGCCATCGCTTCCACTTTGCCTTAAACGTATTTTACCTGACTCTAAGTTCACATCGTCAACAATTACTAAAATATCTTTTACATCAATCTGGTAATAAGAAATAAAATCCATTACGGCTATTCCGCTTAGATTCATATATGTAGTTGGCTTTATTAAAAAAAAATCGGAGGATAGTAAACTACCCTCCGAATACAAGTAATCTTTTTTCGAAGACTTAAAAGTAATTTTATACTTTGCAGCCAGTTCGTCTAAGATTATAAAGCCAATATTATGTCGAGTTGATTCGTATTTTTTACCGGGATTTCCCAGACCGATTACAGCTCGCAAAATTCAATTATTCCTCTTCTTCGGCTTGTTTGCCTTTACTAATTACTTCAGGTTCCATTTTTTCTTCAACAGCTCCTTCAATTGCTACAGCAGTTGTTTCTACCTGAGCTCTTGGCATTACTACCGAAACTATAATCACATCATCATTGTGAAGGATTTCAACATTTGTTAGAGATAAATCTTTAACGTGGACTGAATCACCAACACCAAGGTTAGCAACATTAATAGTGATATGCTCCGGTATATCTCCAGGTAAACAGGAAACATGCAATTTATGCATTGATTGCTGAAGGATTCCGCCTTCCTTAATACCTTTTGCCTGTCCTTCTACTGAAATAGGAACTTCAATTTCTATCTTCTGATCGAGCGAAATTCCAAGGAAATCAAAATGAACTATTTTATCTGTAACCGGATCGAACTGAATATTTTTTAAAATTGTCTTCTTAGTCTCATCATTCTCAATTTCTAAATTAACAATATGTGTTTCCGAGGTATAGACAAGAGGATTTAATGATAATTCTGGAACCGAGACCGGAATCGGTTCAACACCTTTTGAGTAGAATATTCCAGGGACTTCGCCATTTTTTCTTAATTTATTGACGGCTCCTTTGGTAGATAGTATTCTTTTTTTCGCCTTGATACTTATTTCTGACATTGTTTAATAACTCCTGATAATTAAAAACTAAATTTTATCTTTATCTATTTCGAATAAAGAACTTATTGATTCATTTCTGTTTGATCTTATAATTGCTTCTGCAAATAATTCCGAAGCTGTTCTAACAATTATTTTACTACTATTGTATTCTTTAAGAGGAATACTATCAGTAACATATAAATTTTCTATATCGCTATTATTTATTTTTTCAACGGCTTCGCCGGATAGTAACGGATGAGTAGCAATACCATAAATTTTCTTTGCACCGCTTTCCTTAAGTGTTTTAATAGCAGTAACAAATGTTCCGCCGGTATCAATTAAATCATCAACTAGTAAAATGTTTTTCCCTTTTACATTACCAATAATACTCATATACTCAACAACATTATGCTTTGCTCTGCGTTTATCAATTACAACAAAATCTGCATCAAGTTTATTTGCATAAGACCTTGCTAATTTAATTCCTCCAATATCTGGAGCAACTACAAGTAAATCTTCTGTTTTTTCTTTGAAAAGAACTGTGAAGACAGGAGATGCATATAAGTGATCGAATGGAATATCAAAAAATCCCTGGATTTGTGCTGCATGTAAATCCATTGTAATCACTCTATCAGCACCGGCAACTGTAATCAAATTAGCAACCAGCTTTGCAGAAATTGAAACCCTTGGCTGATCTTTTCTATCCTGTCTTGCATATCCGAAATAGGGTATTACAGCTGTAACCCTTTTTGCAGATGCCCGTTTTGCGGCATCAAGCATAATTAATAATTCCATTAAATTTTCTGCCGGAGGATGTGTCGATTGTACAATATAGACATCTCTTCCACGGATATTATCCTTAAATTTGACCCAGATCTCGCCATCACTGAACTTTTTATAGTCTATCTCACCTTGCCGTATATTAAGATACTGGCAAATTTTTGCAGTTAATTCAGGATTAGATCTTCCAGAAAAAATTAATGGTTCTTGTTCCAAGACGGATTTTTAATTGTTATACAAAAAACAGACGCCAAATATATAGAATTAATATAGCCCAGTCAAATCTTAAGATTACTTGCAAGTCGATATAAATTAAGAACTTAGAGGAAAAATTCTATTTGAACCTTTTACTGAATAAATAAGCAACAACAACAACTAAAACAATTAAGGCTATTATATAAATCCACGCCGGGGTTTCCTTTAATTTAAATGGACGGTATGTTGCCGATATATACTCACCGGTACCTATCTCATCTTGATAATACTGCCATGTTAATTTATTTCTTGATATCTCGGTTGCATTGTGGTTAAGAATTTCGCCGGGCAGGTAATAAATATAAGTTAGTGAAAAGTTTTTACTCTTAATTCCAAATCCGGTAGCTACTGGTGCAATGAATTGAGAAAAGATTTTTGTGTTATCCTCTCCATCTTTTATTGTTAATTTGGAATCTCTAAATGCCGGTAATTGATTTAAGGAATCGAGACTGTTGAATTCAAAATCAACTTTACCATGAATTGTACTATCAGAATAATCTTTATAGACTTCCACGTTTTTTATTGAACTGAATGTTGAAGTAAACTCTTTGTAAACCGAATCCCTGTTGAATAATCCTAATTGATCAACAATAATCGAATCGCGTGTAGAAGTCCATTTCATCCAGTAATGAATAAACATATTACCGGATCCGTCAGTTTTAATTGTTGTTACCTGTGTATAATTAAGGCAACCGCTTAAGAATAACAATAAAATTAGTAATAAATTTCGTTTCATTAATTAGCCGATTATTTTTCATATTCAATATGCGAAAATAATTAAAAACAAAGTAGAAATTTGATTTGATTTTTCAACTAACTATTTTTGCAAGCCGATTATTCACTTTTAATTAGGTAATTATGCCAACATATGAATATAAATGTCTGGAATGCGGACATCAGTTTGAATTATTTCAAAAAATAACAGAAGATCCTATAAATGAATGTCCCAATTGTAAAGGACATGTTAAAAGACTTATTGGTATGGGTGCTGGTCCGATATTTAAGGGAAGTGGATTTTACCAGACAGATTATAAATCCAAATCATCTAAAAGTGAAACCAAGGCAGATTCTAAAAAGGAATCTAAAAAGCCTGAATAAAAAAAGTGGGCACACAAGTAAGTTTTAATTACTTTTCTGTGCCACCTTAATTCTTAAAAATCGTATCCAATTGAAAAATAATATCGGGGTGAAGAAAATCCTTGAACATTATATTTCCAGGCAACATCAAACCGCCATAATGTTAGGAAAAAGAATCTTAAACCAACGCCAGTTCCAATGAGTAAATCTTTTGTAACAGTATCACCAAATTCATTTTTAGAGAAGAGTTGAAGTTTTTTAGTATCATTCCATGAAGAACCGGCATCGATGTATGCAACTCCGAGAATATTCCGAAATAGAATAGGAAGTGGACCTGTAAGAAGATATCGAATCAATGGCATGCGTAATTCAATATTTAGCAGAGAATACTTTGAGCCAATTTGTTCGGCATAATCATAACCTCTTAATGGTAATGCCGGTGAAAGGAATGCAAAGTCTGATGCAGATTCAACTGGAATATCCTGTGTAGCAAATGTACGATTAACCCAATTATCTGTTCCACCCATAAAGAATTTTTGAGGATTAGCGCCACCGGAAAATCCGCCCGATAATCGAACAACAAAGGAATTATCGAACCAGAACCTCATGTATGTACGGTAATCGTAAACGGCAGAGTAGAAACTTTGTGTTTTTTTGGAAATACCCGGGTTTCCAAATAGTGTTAAATTGTAACGAGTTCCTTCTATTGGCGAAGTATAACCCCACATAACATTATCGTGTACAAAACTAAATGCCGGAACAAGAAAAGTTGCTTTATCCGACGGGACAAACATGTTATCCAGATTTTCCGAAGAAACGTGCATTAAGCTAAGAGAACCATCAATTCTGTAGAATCTATTTAACGGATAACTTGCAGAAGTAACCAAACCGAAGTTCCTGTATCGGTATAACTCACTTCCAAAAAATGATGTGCGGTATAAAAACCTTGCTGTGTGAAAAGCTTCGATACCAAAATCCAATCTGTTCTCTAAGTAATAATAAGCTAATCCGTAATCACTATTCTTTATATCAAGTTGAAGGGAAGTTAAACCGATTAACCGATGATTACCAAGAACATCGCTGAATGAGAGAACCGTAGTTCCTTGTAAACCATAGAGTGTGCTATAACCGGCATTTGCAAAGATTAAATCCGGTGTAAAATTAATTTTATACCTGTTTACCAGGTAATTTCCATCGGAATCAAGTTTCTGTGTAAATAATTCCTCTCTTCTTTGAATGCTTGTACTATCAATATCTAAGTCCCTTCCGCCAAACACAATTCTTCTTGAAGTAGTTTTTAATGTGTCGGCTTTTTCAGCATCCTTTGATACATACTGTCCTACAAATATTTTTTTGGATTTTTCTTGCGAAGAATCTTTAGCTGTTTCAACCAAAATATTTGCAGTATCTTTTTCTACATTTTCATCAACAAATAATTTGGCGGGTTCTAAGTCTTTTTTTAATAGACTTGCCATATAATTTGTAACTTTTAATGAATCCACATCGAGTTTGAGCTCGAATGGATTATTGATTAAGAAAATGTTATAACCCATTTTATATAAAGCAGAAAAAGCTAATTTCTTACCGTCTGATGAAACTGAAATCTGGCTAATCTGACTCCATGAATTAGTAATAGGAACTACTTTATTTTCTTTATCATCATTACCGGAAGAATTGTTAACATCCCCTAAAGATTTCTTATAAATATTGTCAATACCGTTCTTATCCGATACAAAGAGTAATTCTTTTCCATCACTTGAAAACGCAGCAAAACTTTCGTTGCTTAACGGCCAGTCTGTTAATCTCTTTATATCCCGTGTTTCAACATCAACCATATAAAGGTCGAGTTGATTATAGTTATGATTAAACATAGCAAAATCATCATCAAGTTTAGAGCCTTTTAGGTAATACTGTCTGTCCGAAGAGAAAACGATTTTACTTCCATCGGGAGACCAAACAGGATTTGAATCGCTGAAAATATCATTTGTCAAATTATCCAGTGCGCCGGTAGTCAAATCGTACACATAAATATCGGACTGCATTGCATTGTGTCCGTTAAATGCAATTTTATTTCCATCCCTGGACCAATTAACAGATTCAATACCTGGCAATTGAAAAGGGAGCTCTGTACTTTTTCCTGTTTCAGAATCAACAATTCGAATTCG
>JAGVBL010000024.1 GCA_020059785.1 Ignavibacteriales bacterium
AGTTTAGTAAATTCCTTTTATGCTAATAAACTTTAATAATTTCTTTGCGATCTCTGCGAGTCTTTGCGTCCTCTGCGTGATAATCTTAAAAGATTTCCACGCAGAGCTCGCAGAGTTTTCCGCAGAGTACGCAAAGGTTAAATTTGAATTCCAGTCGGCATTATTTTTGAGTTGTTATTTAACCCAAAATCGGTAGTAGCATAAAGATTTAGCAGATGGAACTGTTTATGCAATTTGTTTTTATCTGCTTAATCAGTTCGATCAGTGTGCTGATTTTTCCCTTCTTGAGCAGAATAAATTTATTATCCGAGAAAAATCCAGTAATCAATTTATTTCAGTAAGAACTCAATCCTCTCTGCTTTACCATCAATATTAGAACGTGGAGAGATATTAAATATTTTACATAGAAGGGGATAGATATCAATATTCCAGACTGTCCCGGTTCTATAACCACTCTTGAAGTTTGGTCCGATTGCTAAAAATATTCCGTGCATATCGAGATGATTATTGTCGTAACCATGATTTCCTTTCGAGTCGTATTCCGATCTCCTATTGCTTATTAATGACCAGCCCATATCTGCAACTAAAAGTAACTCGCCGATGAAAGGATGATTTTTATAGTGGAAGTATTCCGGCATTTCACTTTTCTTGTAAACCTTGAAATGATTTTCACTTTTCTTAAGGAGCTGATAGACCTCTTCAAATTTTTCTTTTGGTGCGTCAACGGTCATTAATGGACCGCTATCGTAAAATTTGCAGTTAAAACCTTTCAATAAATTTTCTATGTTAATAACTCTCTCATCAGAAATATCTGTCATACCATGGTCGGAGACTACAATGATATTCACGCTATCGCGCATTTTAATTTCATCAAGTTTTGTAAAAAGAAGTCCGAGCATACCATCAACGCGTTTGATTGCCATATTTACTTCAGGAGAATCGGTACCGTAACGATGACCCTGAGTATCTGTATCGTCAAAATATAATGTTATAAAACGTGGTCTTTTTTCTATTGGTATAGTAAGCCAGTTAACAACTCCCTCAACCCTTTTTTCATAAGGTCTGTTGTGTTCATAATTTTCATAGTATGTAGGTCTTCTGTAAGACAAATTCATCTCCGAACCGGGCCAAAAATAACTTGCCGTAGTAATTCCATTCCGTTCGGCTGTTTCCCAGAATGCTTCGCCTAAATACCATCGACTGTTTCTAACTGCAGAAGTATCGCCCATTCTATAGAGCTCGTTACTGAATTCATCTCTAAAAGTATTTGCAATAATTCCATGGTTCTCTATGTACATTCCGGTTATAATCGATTGATGATTAGGAAAAGTTTTGGATGGGAATGAAGGTCTTAGTGACAATGCCGATACGCCATTTTGCCTAATAAATTCAAGGTTGGGAGATAATCCTCTATTTAAATAATCCCATCGGAATCCATCTAAAGATATAAGTATTACATAAGGTTTTTGAGATTGAGCAAAAACCGATATTACAAAGAAAAAAAAGCAAATGAGTGTAATTCTAATTTTATTTTTCATTTTTCCGCCATAATTATTTATACAAATATAATCTAAATGACTTTAATAAGAATATTTCGGTAAGTTTAGATGCAATGTCTTTAGCAAAAATCAACTGGTTTTAGAAAAAGACATACTTAAAGCCAAATATTAAAAAATTGTAAAAAGTTTAAAAAAGCTTTTGAGATTAAATAGTTTTTCCTATTTTCTGAGTGCAAAAAAACTGCACCTATCTATTTGGGCATTGAGTGAAAAAAATATCTTTAATTAAAAGATCGGGTATGATTTCTAATTTTGTAAATCCGAAGTTTTCCATTGTAAAAATGTCTTTCCAAATGAATAATCAATTATATTTTTTAATTAATAAACTTACTAACCTAAGAGGAGTTGTATATGAGTCGAATTAAACAATTGTTTTCTTTTCTTGCTCTGATGGTAGTTTTATTTAGCAGTCAGTTAATATTTGCACAAGGTGTTACCACTTCTGCAATCAGCGGTCTAATAGTTGATAAAGATGGTAATCCTTTACCGGGTGCAAACATTATTGCTGTTCATGAACCATCAGGTACGCAATATGGAACCAGTTCGCGTGAGAACGGACGGTTCAATTTAATGGGATTAAGAGTTGGTGGTCCTTACAAAGTTACAGTTTCATTTGTCGGTTTCGAAAACCAGGTAAGAGAAAATCTCTATCTTACTCTTGGTGTAACCTCAGATCTTAATTTCACAATGAGAGATGTATCAGTTGGATTGGCAGAAGTTACAATTACCGGTCAACGCGATGCTGTATTCAGTTCGGAAAGAACCGGTGCGTCTACTTCCATTGGTAAAGAAGCCATCCAAGCATTACCTACAATCTCTAGAAGAATTGGAGATTTTACACGTTTAACTCCGCAAGCTGCCGGTAACTCTTTCTCCGGTCAGGATAACCGCTTAAACAATATTACAGTTGACGGTTCTTACTTCAATAACTCATTCGGTCTTGCCGGTCAGCCCGGTGATAGAACCGGTGTATCACCAATCTCTATTGATGCTATTGAACAGGTTCAGGTAAACGTAGCTCCTTACGATGTTCGTCAGGGTAACTTCGTAGGTGCCGGTGTAAATACTGTTACAAAGAGCGGAACCAACGAATATTCAGGTGCTCTCTATTATACTTTCAGAGATCAAAGCTTAGTGGGTACAGAAGCAAAAAATGTAAAAATTCCGATAGGTACTTTTAAGTATAATTTATTTGGTGCAACTGTAAGCGGTCCTATTATTAAAAACAAATTATTCTTCTTTGCAAACTTTGAAAGCGATGCATTAACAGAACCTGGAACAACCTGGTTAGCAAATACAGGTGGACAGACTGTTGCTGGAAATATTACCAGAGTATTACAGTCAGACCTTGATCAGTTAAGTGGATTCCTTAAATCAAAATTTGGTTATGATACTGGTCCTTATCAAGGTTATGACCATGAAACGCCGGCTTTAAGATTTATTTTGAAGTTTGATTACAACCTGAATGAAAACAACAAATTCAGTTTACGTTATGTTCATTTAGATTCTGATACAGATGTTCTCGTTTCAAACTCATCATCATTAGGATTTGGTAGTAGAAGAACCAGTTCGCAAGCCCTCAACTTCCAGAATTCTAACTATAAGATTATGGAAAATATACGTTCTATAGTTGGTGAATGGAACTCTGTTTTAAGTAAAAACATGACTAATAATATGATTGTTGGTTACACATATAATGATGAGAGCCGCGATTCAAGAGGAAGTTTCTTCCCGTTTGTAGATATCTTGAATGCCGGTTCTACATATACATCTTTTGGTTTCGAACCCTTTACACCAAATAATGAATTACGTTATAAGAGTTTTCAATTACAAAACAACCTAACTTATTACGGCGGAGATCATACATTAACTTTCGGTATTAGTGCAGAAAGATATGAATCAGAAAACGTATTTTTCCCTGGTTCACAATCAGTTTATGTTTTCAGCTCTTTAGCCGATTTCTATACCGATGCAAATGACTATTTAGCAAATCCAAACAGAACAACTTCACCAATTACATTACGCCGTTTCCAATTAAGATGGGCTAATATACCCGGAATGGCTAAACCTGTTCAACCATTAGAAGTTTGGTATACAGGTATCTACGCTCAGGATGAATGGCAGGTTAATAAAGATCTTAAATTAACATTAGGTTTAAGACTAGACGTTCCATTCTTTGGCGAAACCGGATTCGAAAATAAGAATGCTGATGCTCTAATTTTTAGAGATGAAAACGGAAATCCTGTTCAATATCAAACAGCAAAACTTCCTGATGCAAACATTCTTTTCTCTCCAAGACTCGGTTTTAACTATGATGTTTATGGTGACCGTTCTACACAGTTGCGCGGTGGAACTGGTATCTTTACTGCACGCCCGGCTTATGTTTGGATTTCTAACCAGATCGGTAACACAGGTGTGTTAACAGGATTTGAACAGTTAGATAATACAAAAGCAAGACCATTTAACCCGGATCCAAATAAATATAAACCGAAAAATGTTACCGGTGCACCTGCTGCAAGTTATGAATTAGCTTTAACAGATCCTGATTTCAAATTCCCTCAAATCTGGAGAACTAACCTTGCAGTTGACCAGAGACTTCCATTCGGTTTAGTTGGTACTGCCGAATTAATTTACAGTAGGGATGTAAATGGTATTTATTACATTAATGCAAACTTACCAGCTCCACAAACCAAATTCTCTGGATTTGTAGATAACCGTCCTCGCTGGACAAGCACAAGAATTAACAATGTAACTGGAAATCAGGTAGCAAATGCAATCGTATTGAAGAACCAGGATGTTGGTTATTCATGGGATATTGCATTCTCATTAGAAAAACCATTTGCGGATGGCTGGTTTGCTAAAGCATTCTATCGTTACGGTGTTTCCAAGAACACAGTTGACCCGGGTTCTATTGCATTCGGTTCATGGAATAACAATCAGCATGCTGGTGATCCTAATAATCCTGGCGTTGGTTTCTCTGCTAACTCACCGGGACATAAATTCTTTGCTGTTATATCCTACCGTGGTGAATACTTTGATTTTGGTGCAACTACATTCTCATTGATACTTGATTCTTATACACAAGGTAATTCAAGCTTTGTATTCAGCGGTGACTTAAACGGCGATGGTGGAACAAGCAACGATTTAGTCTATATTCACAGAAATAAAACTGAAATGAATTTTGAGCCATATAGCGTTGCTGTTTCTGGTAGAACCGTAACCTTTACATCTGCACAACAAGCTGAGGCATGGGATAAATTCATTGCTCAGGATCCATATTTAAGTGAAAACAGAGGTAAATACGCTGAACGTAATGCCGCTTTCTTGCCGATGGTTACACGTCTCGATTTCAGTATTACTCAGGAAGTATTTACTGAAATTTTCGGAAAGAGAAACGCATTACAATTTCGTGCAGATATCTTGAACTTCGGAAACTTTTTGAACAAGAACTGGGGTGTTGGTAAATCCTTTGTTTCTACTTCACCTTTGATTGCACGCCCAACGCTTACCGATGGAAAAGCAATTTATAGATTAAGAAATATAGGCGATCAACTCATTAGTAAGTCATATCAGGATACAGCTGTAATCGGTGATGTTTACAGAATCCAGTTCTCAATACGATATATGTTCAACTAATAGTTAGAATTGTTGTAATTAAAAAGAGGCTGTCTCAAAAGGCAGCCTTTTTTGTTTTAGTGAAAATGAAATGATGGCGGCTTATGATAAATTCTATATGTCATATTGAGTCCCGATTCAACGGGACGAAATATCTCGAGTTCAAATGCAAGAAAGATTTTTAAGATTGACTACAATATTAATTCAGAAGTCTTCAATCATTTATAATTAGTAAACTGAACAGGGAAGTTCAGTTCGGCTTCTTTCATTAGTTTTATTATTGATTGAAGGTCGTCAATTTTTGCTGCTGTTACTCTAATTTGTTCGTCCTGTATTTGAGCGTTAACTTTTAATTTGCTCTCCTTAATCAATTTTGTAACTATCTTTGCATTCTCTTTCGAAATACCGGATTGAAGATCAATTATTTGTTTTAATCGTCCTCCGGCAGCAGGTTCAGGTTCCTTGTACTTAAGAGCTTTAATAGAAATTCCTCTTTTAATAAATTTTGTCTGCATGATGTCAACTGTTTGTTTTCTTGAGTAATCATCCTTTGTATTAATTGAAATTTGCTTTTCCTTTTTGTTCAATTCTATTTCTGTATGAGAATCTTTCAAGTCGTATCGCTGCTGAACTTCTTTGATAGTCTGGTTTATTGCATTATCAACTTCCTGGAAATCAATTTCCGAAACTATATCGAATGAATGATTTGTTGCCATTTTCCCCTCTATTAATAAGTGTTTTTCAGGTTGGTGTTTATAATCACTATAAAAATAAAAAAAAACATACAATTAAAAATAATACTTTGATATTATTAAATGTAAAGTTTATATTATGCATAGAATTTCCGGCATTGGTATTATTCTACAAGTTGATTTTAATTCAGAACTTTATTGACATAGAAATACAGAATATTAATCAGCCGTTCGAATAATGAATAATAATAGTTTAGGCCTAATTCTAATTTCGTTCTTTCTTCTTAATTCCATTGTTCTTTCACAATTTGATCTAGAATCCCGAATAAAAAACATTATTACTGATAAAGGATTTGAAAATGTAAGGGTAAAAAGTGATAATCAAATTTTATTCGTCGAATTTGAAAACCGGCTCTACAGGTTTGAAGTAACCGCACTTTTTGAGATTCTAAAAATAATTAAAGATGATGCGGGTGATTTTAAAAATATATTTCTGCTTATTAAGAATAAGAATATTCCGATAGTTGAAGTTAAAGTTGAAAAAAGCGACCTGAATGATTGGCTGAATAATATTATCACCAATTCGGAATTTACAGAGTTGATGAATATTCGTATGATTGAATCTGAAAACTGGGATAAAATATTTGATTCAAGCCGGGTAGGTAATTCATCTAATTTCAAATTCGATATAGTATTAAAGCCGACTTACCGGTTTCAGTTTGGAATTTTTTCAAAACCGGTCCTTTATCAATTGAATTTTGCTCCCCATATTTTATTCGGACTTTGGAAAGGGATGAGCGGTTTGTATGAAATAACGATTCCTATTCATAATGATTTTAGTCTGAGAGAAGATTCTGTAAGAACAAGCATGATTGTACTAAATCAAACTTATAAGCTGGCAAATTCTTTATTCATATCTGCATCACTTGGATATTTTACTTTAGAGCGTTATGGATTTGATCTTGAAGCAAGAAATTATTTTATGAATGGTGATATGTCAATCGGATTAAATTTAGGTTATACGGGGTATGCGTCATTCACTATGAAGAAGCTCTATTATTCAGATCTATATCAATGGAACGGTTCGGTAGATTTATCATACAGAATTCCAGAATATGACTTAACATTGGGATTAACTGCAGGTAAATTTTTATCAAATGATAATACGATTCGCTTTGACATTTATAGAGAATTTGGTGAAATTCAGATTGGCTTTTTTGCGATGCGTTCCACAAAGGGTATTTCTAATGGCGGGTTTAGCTTCTCTATCCCTTTGTTCCCTTCAAAATACTGGAAACCCGCATTGGTTAGAATTAGAACCACTGAAAATCTTGGTTATACTTATAAAGTGAAAATTGCAGATATGATTGGACTTAAATATGATACAGGTTTTGGGATAAACAATTTTTTAGAAAAAATGAATCCCGGTTTTATAAAAAATTTTATTAACAATCGCATAAACTTAAATTGAGGTGAAATATGAATAAGAAACAGAAACGTTCTTTACTCTTATTCGTTCCTTTTCTCGCAACATTATTACTCCTGGTATTAGCAGGATGCGAAAGTTCGAGAGTTGGTCCGGAATTACCAAGACCAAATCCTCCGGCACCGGCTGCTCAACCAATTATCCTTGCATCAATTGTTAGAGATAATTCTAATCTAACTGCGATTGCTGGAGCGACAATTAAAATTTTGAGAGCAGATAACACAATTGTAACAACTCTACTTACGGACAATAGTGGAAAGTATTCTTATGATGTATCCAATATTACGGAAACATCTCTATCCGTTAGTGCATCAAAAAATGGCTACGGAATTGGAACCAAAACCGCTGAAATAAAAAAATCATTAAACATCGCTTTTGTGGATGATATTTTATTAACAAAACTTACCGTCTCGACAGCTGCTATTACTCCTGCTGCAGGTGGTTCAGCCACTAACACTAATCCGCAAACTATATCAACATCACCGTTAACAGTTACAATTCCGCCCGGTGCTGTTTCTCAGAACTTTACACTTTCTATATCTTCTGTTCCCGCTGCTCAAGTTCCAAGACCACAATCAGCAAATCAAGCAATTCAAACTGCTGCTCAATTCGGTCCATCGGGAACTATGTTTACAATTCCTGTTACAGTGAAGATGCCTTTACCAAATAAACAAGCTGTTGGTAAAACATTCCCTTTATTTAAACTGAATGAAACAAATAATACATGGACTAATACAGGTATAACAGCAACAGTTGATGCAACGGGAACAAATATTACTGCACAACTTTCAAGTTTTTCAACTTATGCAACAGCAGATGATATCTCCATAACAACAACGACTGGAACACCTACAACCCAGGATATTGAAAATGTAACGTTATCATCCGGTACAACTACAAAATCGTATAGCCAAACAAACAGTAGTTCAGTAACTGTAACAGGAACAGTTAGTAATCAATGGATTCTTGATGTAGTAAATACAGCAACAAGAAATAAAAACTTAGGTACAACTACAAAGCAAATCCAGTTTAACTTTCCGGCAATTCCAAGCGAATATATCCGTAATGGTGTCCAATACAATCCGGCAAAACCGAATGAAGCCGGAAACTGGACATACCGCTGGGTAGTTACAAGAACAACACAAACAACAACTTCAACAGCTAATGGCGGTGTTGCACCAAATAATTATTCTGCTACAGTAACAATTGTTGAACAGACAATTAATATTGATGCTGCAAGATCCGGCTGGGTTTGGGTAAAACACGATCAGGGCGGATAAAAAGAGTTTAAAAAAATAGGGAGTTCGTTTAAGGGGACTCCCGTTTTTTTTATGATATATATTTTAAAATGTTGGGGTAGGGAGATTCTCCCATAGGTCCAAAGGATCCCTTCGGAAGATGCCTTCGGCAGAACTCCCGACATGAATGAAAATAATAAAGAAGTTTTTTGAAAATATTAAGTCGGGGTGGGGAGATTC
>JAGVBL010000216.1 GCA_020059785.1 Ignavibacteriales bacterium
ATTTCTCTTAACACAAAAGAAACTACACCGGAACTTCAGGTTCATCTTAATAAAGTTCTTCTTAATCATTATAATCTTTCTACTATGCAGGTTGCCGGTAATATATCCACTGCAATTCAGGGACGCGTTGCTTCGCAGTATAGAGAAAAGGGTGACGAGTATGATATCTACGTCCGCTTTGCAAAAGATTTCCGTAATAAGAAAGAATCACTTGAGCAGATTGAATTAACATTGCCGACCGGTGGAAGAGTTAAGTTGAAGGATCTTGCTGTGATTAATGAAGAGCAGTCGAGTCCAACTATATTCCGGGAAAACCAGAGCCGGTTTGTATCGGTTGGATGCGGACTTTCAGGAATCGACTTATCGACTGCGGCAAAAGAAATCAAGAATATTATTGCAGATACACCAATTCCATCTGAATATCAGGTAATTATCGGAGGAACAGCGGAAGATCAGCAGGAAGCATTTTTCTATTTAGCACTCGCTTTCTTTGCAGCAATTATTCTTGTTTACATGATTATGGCATCACAGTTTGAATCACTGATCGATCCTTTTATAATTATGTTTACTGTTCCTTTGTCAATAATCGGTGTTATTATATTTCTGGCAATTACAGGTACTTCATTTAGTGTTATGGCACTTGTAGGTGTTGTTATGCTTGTTGGTATAGCAGTTAATAATGGAATTGTTCTTGTGGATTTTATGAATCAACAGAGAAAGAAAGGAATGAGTTTAATTGAAGCAGTTGAATTCAGCTGTAGAGCAAGAATAAGACCTGTATTAATGACGGCTCTTACCACTATTCTTGGGATGGTTCCTCTTGCTATTGAATTAGGTGAAGGTGCAGAAACATGGTCGCCTTTAGCAAGAGCAGTAATAGGGGGCTTAACTGCTACAACTGCATTAACTTTGATTGTAATCCCTGTACTCTATATCAAATTTGAACTGACAAGCGAAAGAGTGAAAAATTATTTTAGAGAGAGAAAGAATAGAAAAAAGAAGTAGTTCAGTTTAATGACGTTAATGAACCTGACATTAGATTTAATCTTTTGTCAGGTTTTTTATTTCTCAAGATTTAATTTAATCCATTCTTCAAGACCACCGCATACTATCAGTTCCTGAGCTGCAGTTCCAATAGAATCGATTATGTACTGATTGATTGACGAAGTAATTATTGACTTAATAAAATCTACATTAACATTGATTCCGGTTCTGACTGTTAATTTTTCATTCCCGAATTCTTTTTTCAAATCAGCAACAAGTTGAGGACATTCAATGGTAAGAAAGCCATTGTTAAGAGCGTTTCTTTTATAAGTTTCGTTGAATGAACCGGCAATTAAAAGTTGTATCCCGCAATGCTTTAAAGCAGTTGCTGCCTGTTCGCGTGAACTTCCTATTCCAAAATTAAATCCGCCTACAAGAATATCGCCATTGCGAATTATATTACGGAAATCAGGATCGTAATTCTCCATTACAATTTCTGTCTGTCTAACCGGAGTAATATCATCCTGGTAAGTATATTTACCCGGGTAGATTCCGTCGGTATTTAAATTATCCTGGTAGCAGAATACAATTTCGCCTTTAATTGATTCCGGGAAATTTTCAATTATCTTAACAGTTGACTTCTTCTTATAAACACTATCATTAATTTTTAATTCACCTAAAATTTCTTTTTGAGGAAAGTTTTCCGGGGAAGTGATAAAGCCATGAAGAGCAGATGCAGCAACAATTGCCGGAGAAGCAAGATAAGCATCGGCATTAGGTGAACCCATTCTTCCTTTGAAATTACGATTGGTAGCAGAAATTCCAATCTCACCATCTTCCAGCAATCCCATTCCCATTCCGATGCATGGACCGCAACCGGGTGGAAGCGGTATTGCACCAGTAGCCAATAATACTTGCCAATCGCCCCGCTTTTCACTTTCTGATTGAACTTCGCTTGATGCAGCAGAAATATAAAACTCTACTCCTTCTGCAATTTTTTTATCACGTAATACTTCAGCTGCCTGGGAGAGATCATCAACTCTTGAATTTACACACGATACTAAATAAGCTTTATTAATCTTTATCTTTTTCTTCTGAATTAAACTTACAGGAGAAATTATTTTTACAGTATTCGGTCCGGATATATGCGGTTCTATGGAAGTTAAATCAATAGTAAGTTCTTTAGAATAAAAAGCATCGCTATCTGCTTGAAGAAATGAAATATCTTTTTCCAGCTTATCTATTCTTGCAGAATTTAATCTCGGGTGTTTACCGTTTCCGTCAATATCAGAAGGAACACCTTCAAGTCCTCTCTGCATAATAAATCCAGCACGATTTCTTAACCACTTAATCGTAACATCATCAATGGGGAATAGTCCGGCTAATGCGCCCCACTCTGTAGTCATGTTTGCAATAGTCAAACGCTGATCAATACTAAGTTGATTTATACCTTCACCGGTGAACTCAATAGCGTGATTAAGAACCTCATCTTTGTTGAAAAATCCTGTTAACACAATAATTACATCTTTACCTGTAACACCTTTGCCAAGCTTACCCTTTAATTCAACTTTTGCGACGGGAGGAATCTGCCACCATGTTCTTCCGGTTGCCCAGATAGCAGCAGCATCGGTTCTAACAATTGGTGTTCCTAAACATCCTAATCCACCGTACATATTAGAATGACTATCCGAAGCAACGACGAGTGTTCCGGGCCATGCATATCCTTCTTCGCAAATTATCTGGTGACCGATTCCACGTCCGGCCGGATAGAAATCGGCACCCATTAATCCGGCAAATTCTTCAATCCGTTTATACTTGTTAATATTCTTTTCATCTTTGTTTTGTATATCATGATCAAGTGTTATAACAACTTGCCGTGGATTAAAAAGTTTTTCTGCACCGATACTTCTAAATTTAGGTATTACCGCACCGGTATTGTCATGAGTCATTACATAAGCGGGTTTAATCGAAATATAATCACCCGAATGTAATGTATGACCTTCATCCAAACCGAAGGCAAATTTTTGTGCAATCTTTTCTGTTAATGTCTGACCCATTTAATTACAGTACTCCAATTTAGCTTAGCGAGTTTTTAAGAATTTCATACGAGAGTGTATAGGCATGGTTAATAATAGTAAGTTCGGTTGATTTTTTTTGAAAATCGTTAACCGGATTTTGATTTGCGATAATGTGCAGAATCTCAAGAGGTAATTCGAATCTTTCTGCAATTGCAACCCCGCTAAAATTCTGACTCAAAAATTCCCCTTTGCTGCTTAAAGTCAATTTACCATTTACCAAATCTAATTCTGTTAGTTTACCTAAATTAAATAGAATAGCTCCGGCAATGATATAATCCATATTTATTTTAGGTAAATCACCCAGGCTATCTTTCAACCTATTTGCAATCTCAGTTGCAATGCGGAGAGATGTTCTGCAATAATGAATAAAAGAGATATTGCAATTTTCTATTTCAATAGTAAAAGGAATTCTTTCAAGGTCATCTGCCGTAAACACGGAGTTCTTAATTGCATAAGCCCATGCATTAAGTGTTTTATCCCGCAAGGATTCGTCTTTAATCCAGATTAATTCCGGCCATAGCTTTTTAACATCGTCAAGTAACATAATCACCTCGTATTATTTTGCAAGTTCAACTTCCTTTCTGTTTTGCCTTAATACTCTGTATGCCTGAAAAACAAGAATCAATGCTAAAACAAAAAGGAGTACGGAAATAATTGAAAGGATATAATTATTGTTAAGTATGTTGGTATAAAAAAGAGTTACAAGAGCAGTCAAAGTAACAGCAAACATAAAAATCATAGGAATTAATGTGAATGAGAAATTTAGTTTTAAGCTGGCAATCCAGACTGTAATTGCGAGCAAAGCAATTGCAGCGAGAAGCTGATTTGCACTTCCGAATACCGGCCATATAGACATCGTTTGTCCGCTGAATGTTAATGTAGCACCAAATGCGACTGTAATTGCGGTTGCTACAAACCGGTTCTTAACAAGAATATTTTGTTCTTTCTTTTCCCGGATTTCAAAAAACTCCTGAAAAGAAAATCGCGCTAAACGAGTTGCCGTATCAAGTGTGGTTAATGCAAAAGCCGATACGGCTAAGGCAGCAAAGTTTGTTGCTACAGTAGTCGATATATTCAAAAATGGAATATTATGGATGAAGTTTGCAACACCTGTAGAGAATGCAGCAACAGCACCTTTAGATTCAAGCAGTTCAAGAAAATGTTGTTGGTCCAAGGATGCAACAGATAGAAGAGCAAGCACAGCAAGAATTCCTTCTATCAACATGCTGCCATAACCAACAACTCTTGCATCAGATTCCTTATCAAGTTGTTTAGATGTAGTTCCGCTTCCTACAATTGAATGAAAGCCGCTTATTGCACCGCATGCAACTGTAACAAAAAGTGCCGGGAATAAGTATCCGATTTTATCTATTGAAAAATTCGTTACCGGTGCCAGGTGAATTTCTGGAAATGTAAAAAATAAACCTACAATTCCTCCAATCATCAATGAATAGAGGAAATAGGAATTAAGATAATCTCTTGGCTGAAGTAAAATCCATACGGGTGTTACTGATGCTATAAATATGTAACCGATTAAAATGTAAATCCAGACCTGACTGCTTAATTGCAGCGGAAACAAATTACCTATGTAAATACAAAAGAATAATAATACCACACCAATTATTGATGATAGCCAGAGCGGGAATTTGTATTTATATACAGTCAACCCGAAGGCTACTGCAAGTAAAATGAAAAGGAGAGAAGAAGTTCCCGAACTTGGAATACTTGCAAATGTATTTGCAACAATTAACATAAATACTGCAATAACAAGAATAAGTGTTGCCCATGCAAACAAGAGAAAAAGTTTTTTACCATTATGGCCGATATAAGTCTCAATAATTTGACCGATTGACTTCCCTTTGTGGCGGACTGACGCTACTATTGAAGTATAATCGTGAACACCGCCAATAAAGGTTGCGCCTAATAAGATCCAAACATAAACCGGAATCCATCCAAAACTTGCTGCTATAATCGGTCCTACAATTGGTCCGGCACCGGCAATCGATGCAAAATGATGCCCTACAAGAACAGGTGTCTTAGCGGGACAGTAATCAACGCCATCATACATTGTATGTGACGGAGTTTCTTGGGAATTGGAGACGTTTAATTTACGGGTAATATAACCGCCGTAATATTTATACGAGAATGAGAAGACTATCATTGCAAACAGTATAATTACTATTCCACTCATTTTGAATCCTCTCTAAAACTAATATTTTTTTATCAAATAATTTTATGATTGCTATTTTAATTTTGCAATAACGGCATCGGTCAATTGCTGCGTATTAACAGCTCCTTTTTCAAAAACACCGGGACCGCCTTTCAACTTAAGCATATCATAAGTCCGGAATTTCCCTTCTGCAATTACATCAGCAATAGCATTTCTAATTTTATCCGCAATGTTATTTTCACCGATATGATCAAGCATCATAACGGCACTCATAAACATTGCGATAGGATTTACAATGGAAGGATTTAGCTTCTCATATTTCGGAGCGCTTCCGTGTGTCGGTTCAAACACGGCGTATTCATCACCAAGGTTTGCACTGCATGCAAATCCTAATCCTCCGATTAATCCCGCGAATCCATCGCTTATAATATCACCGAACATATTTTCTGCAACAATAACTCCGTAGTCTTCCGGATTTTTTGTAAGCCACATCATCTGTGCATCAATATTTGTGTCCCACAAATCAATACCGGGATATTCTTGTGAAATTTGTTTTGCTATTTTAAGCATCATACCGGATGTTTCGCGCAATACATTCGGTTTTTCACATAATGTTACACTTCTATAACCATACTTTTTTGCATACTCAAATGCAGCTTTAATAATTCTTTCGCTTGCATTTTTTGTAACGATGCGTGTAGAAATTGCCATCTCTTCACTTGGAATATTCTTAAAAGCAGCCATTTTAGGATTTGATTCAAGAGCATCCCTCACATTTTTTGGCGGATTGGTCCATTCAACACCGGAATATAATCCTTCCGTATTCTGACGAAAAATAACTGTATTAATAACCGGTTCTTCAAATCCACCATTACTACTTTTTCTTATAAAATTCAGTGGATTACCTTTGAAAGTAATACAAGGTCTTATGCAAATATCGAGATTAAATTTTTGACGAAGAGCAACAATTGGTGAGAAGTAAACAAATCCTTTTCCTCTTAAGGATGGATCAAGTTCTTTTTCTGCATCGTCTTTAGGTTTGCTTGTAATTGCGCCGAATAGTGCAATCTTATGTTGTTCAATTAATTTTATTGTTCTATCGGGCAGCGGATTACCTTCGCTGCACCAGAAATCCCAGCCAATATCACCCCAGACGTAATTTGCCTTAAAACCGGCAGCATCTAATAATCTTATTGATTCAGGTAAAACTACTTTTCCAATTCCATCTCCGGGAAGTGCAACAACTGTTCTCATTATAATTCCTAAAAAAGTTTATTTACAGATACGAACATAGAGAGTATGATTTTATAAGGCAAGGAGTAAGTCGATTCTTGCTAAAGACTTTTTAAAAGTTGAAATCGATCTGGAAATTTATCCGGTTATCAATGTTTCCGGGAATTTCAGAATCTCCGCTGCCGATGGTTCTTTCGTTAGGTTTATAGAGCTCGGAGTATTTCAAGGAAATGTTCAAACCAAATTTGGTTGTGTATCTTGCCATGAAATACCATCGTAATCCTTCTCCGTAAAGTGCCGGATTGGACATAACTCCGATAACATCATTTTCAAACTGGTAAATACGTGAATTATAAGAATCGGTTGTAAAAAATATAAACCGTGCCCATATATTAAGATTGGTTATCGGCACGTATTTAATATCCTGAAGAATTAAATAACCGCTTTCTTTTGGTTGGGTTGGGGTGGATGTTAAATAAACATATTCTATACGGGAACGAAGCTGAAGGTTTTTTGCCGCTTTGTAACTTAACTCGGCTCTGTAATTCTGCTGACTCCTTTTTTCGAGTCCTCTTGAATCCGTAAAAGACTGAACAAAATCTTTAGTTTCATTTTTATATTTAAGCCGCAATTCTGTATTGGTAAAAATCTTAGCCGTATAATAAATTAAAAAATCATTGCCCGATGAAGAAAAATTATATGTGCTGCTTGCAACAGGGAATTTGAATTGATCGAAATAAATATTGAATACTCCGTAATCGGTCCGGAATCTGATTCCGGAATAAAACCCGACTTCATTCTGTGCAGTTCCTCTTTCACCAAAACTGCTTGCATGTAGGTTAATAAAATTACGCGGAAAGTTTCTTAACGAGAAGACCAATGATAAATTCTTATCGATTATTAAGTTTGCTGTATGTATTGAAGCAACAGAAGTCATATTATATGAAATTTCACCGCTTAAAAATAATCGTTCAAAAAAAGTTGAATATGAAGCAGAGAGGAAATCAAAATTATTCCCGGATTTTTTAAGTGGTCCTGTTTTTGCAAAATCGGTGCTGTAAACGGAGCGGTAATAAAGTAGGCCTAACTTTAAATCTGTATTGAAATCAAAATCTACTGCAGTTCCAAATACTTTTTCGCTTACACGGTTTTCTTTGTTGATTTCTGATTGTGTCCTGTGGAATCCGTCAAGAGTTAAGGAAGTAATTTGATTGTTAATAGTATCTACAGAAGCATCTTTCTTGTTATATGAAAAGAACGGGGAAATAGTGATCCAGTCAAATTTAAGTTTAACTGCAGCACCTCTAAAAAACTGATTTTCATCAGCACTTGTATATGGTATGGCATTGCTGCTTCGTTTCGAAATTATATTTACTGCGTCAGTTCCTTTGGAAAATGAATATGGACTCCATAAAGCCAGCCCCTGTCCAAACTCAAATATGTAATCGCCAAGTATTATCGTCTTGAAAATTGATAAGTCGTTTATCCTCAAATGAAATGAAGTAAAATCGGTTAAGGATTTTTCACCGGCATCCTTTTCAATTAATACTCCGGCATAAATTTTATTTGCATTATTTACTTTTAATCGGTTGTAGAATTTTTGACGAGTGCCAAGATACCTGCCGTTTGTAAATCCCTTACGGACTTGCAAATCGTTTTGTACCCGGAACCTGTAATTGAATTTTACATCTCTAAATTGTTCTGATAACGCTTGGAAAAATGAGATTTCTTTCTCATCACCAAGTTTAAGGAAAGGTAATATTCTATTTATTTCTTCCTGGCTTACTCCTTCAATGTTGAGCAAATCCTCGGGTTTATAAATTCCACCTTTTAAATTACGGTGACGAATAATAGCCCGTGCAGTTTGAATATCAATTAAAGGAATCCGTAATAGATCGTTTACAGATGCAATGTTTAATAAGATCGGATTGTTAAGGAGGTATTCAATAGAATCATAAATCTGCGAATCTTCATTTTCCAAAGTAGCATCTTCAAGTATATCTTCAATTTTCTCGTAGGTCTGTGTAGTATCTTC
>JAGVBL010000190.1 GCA_020059785.1 Ignavibacteriales bacterium
ATGGGTGGAAGATTCGAAGTCAATCCATTCGACTTTATTAAATTTGGAGTTAGTTACATTGACAAGAATTATAAACAGGAAGATTATAATTCGTTGCGGTTAAATTCCGATCTTGATCCTGTAACTGTTTTAATCCAATCTAAGTCGAACCAGTATAAATATGTTTCCGGTGATATATGGTTTGAATTACCTGAACTGTTTGAAGTTAGTTCAAGATATGAATACGATTTGAATGTTCAAACAACTTCAAGAATCGAGGTTGATGGTAGATTTCAATTAACCGACAACATTGGTTTAAACGGATATTACAATTACCGTGAACCTCAGATAAGATATAATTCTATCTTTTCGGTTTTCAATTTCGGTAACTCTCAGGAAATTGAAGGCGGATTAGATTATCGGATTCCTAAAGTTGCAACATTTTTCGGCAAGTACGGTTACGTTAAGTATAAGGACGAAAACTCTTCCAGAATTACTGTTGGCGCAACAACTGAATACGGAAGTATAAGCTACAGAAAAAATCTTGGCTATGCAGGTGAACTTGACGGTGTTTCACTCTACACAGCAAGAACATTTTTAGACGGATTCTTGACGCCTTCTGCCGGAATATCTTATACAACTTACAAATTATCTAAGGATTCCGACTCAAATAAAATCATCTCATTTTTGGGTGGAATAAATGTCCGGCCATGGCGCACCTGGTCATTCGATCTTCAGGGACAATATTTCAACAATAAAATTTATAAGAATGATTTCCGTGTTTTATTTAAAGTAAATCACCTGTTCAATACTAACTTTTAGAATATTATGAAAATAAAATTACTTTATGGTTCTCTATCGCTAATAATATTATTGTTTCTTACCATAGCTGCAATTGATATTAATAAAAGCGATGAACCTCAAAAGACCAACAAAGATGTAATTAAATTCTCGCACGCTGTTCATAAAGAGGTAACCGACTGTGCATCATGCCATACAAATGCTTTAGAAAGCATATCTCTAAATGATAGACTACTCCCTGAAAAATCTGTTTGTGCAACATGCCATGATGTTGAAGATACAGATAATTGTAATTACTGCCATTATGAAGATGTACAGGAACCATTGCTAATTAAAAAATCGGAATTACTCTTTAATCACAAGCTACATGCATCCGATCAAAAAATGGAATGCACCGCATGTCATAAAGGTCTGGAAGATGTTGCATACAGTTTCGAATCAAAGTCGGTTAATCCGCCAATGGCAAATTGTTATACATGCCATAACGACAGAACAGTTGCAACGAACAATTGCGAGACTTGTCACATCTCAACGGTTAATTTAGTCCCGGCAGATCATCAACAGGTTGGATTCTTGAAGTCGCATAAACACAAAGCCATTTCTATGAACAATAATTGTGAAATGTGCCACGATAATACTTTCTGCGAATCATGTCACGTTTCTACAACTATGATAACCGAAACCAATAAAGCTCGGGATTTTTATACACCATTCTCACCTCACAAATTTGTTGATAATACAAAGCAACAGCAGTTAACCCGTGTGCATGATTTAAACTACCGTTTTACTCACGGTATTGATGCTAAGGGCAAGTCAGCTAACTGCCAAACATGCCACCAGACAGAAACATTCTGTGTAGAATGTCATACAACTTCCGGTGGAGATTATGCATTAGGAGGAATGGTGCCGGCTTCTCATAGAGCACCTAATTTCGTTACAATTGGTGTAGGAACCGGCGGCGGGCAGCATGCTACTTTAGCAAGAAGAGATATTGAAAGATGCGCCGGATGCCATGATGTTCAAGGTGCTGATGCAAATTGTATTTTGTGCCATGTTGATAACGATGGTATTAAGGGTACAAATCCAAAAACACATATACGCGGATTTTTGAAATCATCCAGTGATGGCGATTGGCATAATGATTTAGGATCTGTTTGTTACTCATGCCATACAGATGCAAATGCGAAGCCGACCGGTAAAAAAGGAATTGGTTTCTGCGGTTATTGTCATAATTAATTTTAATTTCTTGGAAAAACTATGAGATATACAAAAATTTACCTGATAATAGTTTTAATGCTGGGATTTGTATTTACATCTTGCAGCGAAATTCAGGATGAAATAACTCCACCTGAAAGTATTAGTGTTCACGGTGTAGATTTTATGAAAAAAAGTTCGAGTAATTTCCACGGTAGAAAACTTGTTGATGGATCGATGGAATCTTGCAAAGAGTGCCATGCGCAAAATTATGGCGGCGGAACTGCAAAAGTTAGTTGCTCTACAAATAATTGTCATCCGGGAATTACTGTCCATACTGCTAACATAATGAATCCTAATTCCAATCAATTTCATGGCAGCTTTATTTCTGCTCGTGCATGGAATATGTCTCAGTGTACACAATGCCATGGTTCTAATTATGCTGGTGGAATTGTTAGCCCGACTTGTAATTCATGTCATAAAAATTCAGCCGGTCCAGAAGCTTGTAATACATGCCATGGTGATTTCGGAAATGCGACGAGAATTGCTCCTCCTCGTGCATTAGACAGATCGATTGCTACAACAAATCCTGCTGTTGGTGCTCATCAGGAACATTTATATACCCTAAAAATCGGTGCGGCAGTATTATGTAATGAATGTCATAAAGTACCCGGCGGTTTATTTACTACCGGTCATGTAAACGATGGCACTTCAAAAGCAGAAGTGATTTTTGGAACATTATCTAATAAAGGGTCTGTTAATTCTGCATATGATTTTACTTCTAACAAATGTTCTAATACTTACTGCCATGGTAATTTTAAATTTTCTAAAGCAAATTCGATTTACCAGTTTGCATACACAGAAGATCAGATGGTAGGTAAAAATTTTAGTCCCGATTGGAAGAAAGTTGATGGCTCGCAAGCTGCATGCGGCACATGCCATGGTTTACCTCCAACCGGACATATGGCATCTGAACTTAAATCATGTGCAACATGTCATCAAGGTGTTGTTGATGCACAAGGAAAGATTATAGATAAGACCAAGCATATCAATGGTCAGATTAATGTTTTTGGGAATTAAACTTTTCAATAATTGATAAAGCCGCTTAAGTGCGGCTTTTTTTTCACTTTAATGAAACAAATTGTAACAACGAAACAAAATGTCCATACAAGAAAAATTTAAAGATCACATTTTAGATTCGATTGCAGAAGGCGTATTTACTGTAGATAAAAACTTCCAGATTAATTTCTTTAATAAAGCTGCAGAGAGAATTACCGGTTATAAAAGAGATGAAGTAATTGGTAGATTTTGTAAACACGTTTTTCAATCCGAGTTTTGCTTTTCTGAATGCCCAATATCGATTGTTCTTCAAACCAGAAAAAATATTTATGATTTTGAATCGAATATAAAAAACTGCGTAGGTGATCAAAAACCAATTATGCTAAACGCTGCGGTATTATATAACGAGAATAATGAACCTACCGGGGGAATTATTTCTTTTAGAGATGTTAGCGTATTTGAAGAAATCGGGATTAATCTTCACAAGGGAACTCAGTTTCATTCTATGATTGGTCATAGTAAGCCAATGCAAAATATTTTTAATTTGATTCAGGAAATATCAGATTCGGACGCTCCTGTTTTAATTTCCGGAGAATCCGGAACAGGAAAAGAATTAATTGCAAATGCAATTCAAAAATCGAGTCATAGAAATGATCAATCCTTTATCAAATTTAATTGTTCCGTTTTCCCGCAAAATTTATTAGCAAGTGAATTATTCGGACATGTAAAAGGTGCATTTACAGATGCAATAAAAGACCGTGCCGGACGATTTGAACTTGCAGATAAAGGTACAATCTTTTTAGATGAAGTTGCTGAGATGCCGCCGCACACTCAGATTCAATTGTTAAGAATTCTTCAGGAAGGAACATTTGAAAGAATTGGAGAATCAATAACCCGCCATACAGATGTTAGAATAATTGCTGCAACAAACATTAACATTAAGGATGCATTAAAGAGTGGAACATTCCGCGATGATTTATTTTATAGACTTAGCGTAATTCCAATTGAAGTTCCTCCGCTTAGAGAAAGGAAGGAAGATATTGTTCCTTTGGTAAATCATTTTTTACACAAATTTTCGTTAGTATATAAAAAGGAGATTATAGAAATTGAAGAGGTTGCGCTTGACTTGTTGTTAAATTATAACTGGCCCGGTAACATTAGAGAATTAGAAAATGCAATTGAGTATGCTTTTGTAAGAACCATAAATAAAAATAGAATAGAGAAACAAAAGCTTCCCGCTTCTATTTTGCAGAATATAAAAGGGTTAAAAACTTTCTTCCCTGCTCCAGTAGTATCCGCAAACAAAGAAAAAACTGATCTGATAATTCTCCTCGAAAAGCACAGATGGAACAAAACCAATGTTGCAAAAGAACTTGGAATTGGCAGAACAACACTCTGGAGAAAGATGAAAGAATTCAAGATTGTGGAATAAATTGTTTCGTTTCAGAATTATGAAACATTTTGTTCCTTATTGAGTAATTGCTTCGATTTCAAAGATAATTAGCCCGCGCTCCCATACCTCTAAAATTTACGAAACAGTATGTTTCAAACAAATATTCTAAAATAAGTCAAAAAAGTATTTTTTTATTGGCACTTACTTTGCACATAATATTTCAATTTTTCAGAAATAATCGGACAGTGTTATGCAAAGGAAACTATTTATTCTCTTCTCTTTTGTGTTCTTAATTTATTTATCGGGATGTAAAGATAGAAACGAAGAACCAATCTCTCCGGACCAGCAAGTAATAACGAAATCAGTTGCTTCATGCGAAGGATGCCATACTAATTACCAGCAATTAAAAAAAGTTTATACGCCTGATCCACCAAGTGAAGGCGGTGGAGGTTGCGGAGGCGACACTCCACATATTGAACCATACGACAGAGTTTTCTTAAGTGGTGACGGTTATAAGGAATTTAAAAACGATGTACATGGAAAAATTCCTTGCACTACCTGTCACAATGGTGTGGACGGAACAGATAATAAAACTCAAGCTCATTCGGGTAACTTTATTAAAAAACCATCTGCATATGCTGATCAGAAATGTTCATCATGTCATACTGAAATAGTAATGAGAACAAAAAATAGTCTGCATGAACAAGGATGGGGACAAAAGTCGATGGTTGTATTAAGAAGCGGACTACCGAATATACCTGCTGGTTTTAGTCAACTATCTCAAAGAATGAAAGATGGTTATGAAGTTAATTGCGCTAAATGCCATGCTTCGTGTGGTGATTGCCATGTTAATAGACCAAAAGCTGGTGGTGGTGGTCTTGCAAACGGACATGCTTTTACAAAGACACCTGATATGCGTAATGTTTGCGTTACATGCCATGTTAGCCGGGGAGGACACGCTTATTTCGGTCAGGCAACCGGAACTGTTCCGGATGTTCATTTAACCAGCAGACAGTTTACATGTATTCGATGCCATACCAAAAATGAAGTTCATGGAGATGGTAATATTTACGATCAACGCTATAAAATGGCATTATTACCAAAGTGTACTGATTGCCATTCAGGTGTAGCAAATACAAATCAATACCATGCTGCACACATTAACACATTCAGTTGTAATACCTGTCACTCACAGGATTATAATAACTGCGGAAGCTGCCACATAGGTGGAGAGGGCGCAAGAATTCCTTCCTATCAAGGTTTTAAAATTGGTATGAACCCTATTCCTGACACAAAACCATTCAAGTATGCAGTATTAAGAAGATCTCTTATGGCACCCGATAGCTGGAAAGAATATGGAACTGCGAATCTTTCTAATTTCAATGTAAGACCAACATATAAATATGCAACTCCACATAATATTATTAAGTGGACTAAAAGAACGCAAGTTGCAAGCGGTAAGCCATGTTATGATGCTTGCCATATTATTAAAAATTCCGATGGCACATACAAAAATAAAGAGCTATACCTATTCAGAAACGATTTGGCTACATGGGAAGTTACAGCAACCCAAGCCATAACTGTGGATAATAGATTACCAGTAAAATGGGATGTAAAATAATATCACAAAACCATAATCATAAAAACAAAATGAAGGGAGTAGTAAAAATGAAAATGCGCAAATTGTTTTACCTGTTATTAATTCTTCCAATCCTCTTTGTTTATACAGGATGTAGTAAAGACGAAAACCCAACCGAACCTGCAAAGATCAACGAAGCACAGGTATTAATCGAATACCTTGAAGCAAATGGAAATTACTTAAACACTGCAAATCCGGCAATTATTACTGCAGAAGATGTTAGAGCATTACAATTATCCAATCCAAGCAAACTTTATATAATTGACGTTAGAGCAGCAGCTGATTTTACAGGAAAAGGATACATTCAGGGTGCTGTAAACGTAACATTAGGAAATCTTGTAACGCACATTAAAGGAATTAATACTGCCAATTATGATAGAATTGTTATTGCTTGTTATTCCGGTCAAACCTCCGGTTATGCAACAGCTCTGTTAAGATTGCTTGGTTACAACAACGTTTACTCTTTAAAATTTGGTATGTCTTCCTGGAACAGTCAGGTTGCTACAAGCTGGAACACAGGAATTGGAAACAATTTTACTAATTTGGTTACAACTAATTATCCAAAAGCTGCTGCAGGTAACTTACCGACTTTAAATACTGGAAAAACAACCGGAAAGGATATCCTGGAAGCTAGGATTAGTACTTTGCTTGCATCAGCAAATCCATTTGGCGATATAAGCATAACATGGTCAACTTTAACATCAAGCTTATCAAACTATTATATCGTTAATTACTGGATAGCAAACCATTACGCTTTAGGTCATTTACCCGGTGCTATTCAATACACACCAAAAGTTGATTTAGCTCTAAGTGCAAGTCTTAAAACATTGCCAACAGATAAAACCGTAGTAGTTTACTGTTATACAGGGCAAACATCAGCTCAAACAGCAGCAATATTAAAGGTTATGGGTTATGATGCAAAATCATTATCCTTTGGTGTTAATATTATGGCTTATGACTGGATGGGCACAAACGGATTAACACAATGGAAACAAACTGAATGCAAAGAGTACCCATTTGTTAAATAAATAAATATATTAAAGTCCCTCTTATTAGGGGGACTTAATTTATTATAAATCAGATTGAGATTCTAAATGAAAGAAATGTTAGGCAATCAATTTTTTATGGCCAGAAATTATCCTGCTGCCCAAAAAGAATTTGAGGAAGTATACCTAACCAAACCGAGTAATATTTCTGTAAAGAAAAAATTACTCATTTGTTATACGCAAACTGGTAAACTAAAAGAAGCCATCAATTTATTTTGTGAAATAATTAATGAAGATTTAGAAATTATCCTTAAGACTGATCCGGTTAAGGAAGATTGCCCCTGTCCTGAATTAATTGAAAAAATCGAAAGACAAATTCATCCCGAGAATGAGAGCAATGAACTTCTACTTGTTTTGGCTATTATCTGGCTTTATTGTGACGAGAAAAAATCTTTAGAATATTTTAACAAACTTCATG
Source organism: Ignavibacteriales bacterium (assembly GCA_020059785.1). Taxonomy (GTDB): domain Bacteria; phylum Bacteroidota; class Ignavibacteria; order Ignavibacteriales; family Melioribacteraceae; genus DSXH01. The sequence continues at coordinate 7,530 of JAGVBL010000190.1, forward strand.
AA
>JAGVBL010000206.1 GCA_020059785.1 Ignavibacteriales bacterium
AAAAAAAAATTAACTCTCTTATTAATGGATCTGCTTAAAAAAGCTGCGCAGAATTTTAGTTACCTTTCTTTAGGAAATTTCATCACGATGGTTCTCCCGTTTATTTTTGCCGGAGTTCGCATTCGTTATTTGGGAGTGGATAAAGCTGGTTTCTTAATACTTCTGGAAAGTTTTATCGGATTGACATTTACGGTTGGAGGTTTTGGATTTGGAACTGCGGCTTTAAGAAAAATTGCGATATTTGAAAAACAAAACGATTATAACGGTATAAAAAAAACACTTTCGCCCGTTTTATTAATCGCTATTATCACCGGTTTGATTTTATCCGCATTAATGATATTCGGATTCGAGACAATTTTCGTCTGGTCGAAAACTCCTTTGGCCGATAAAAAAGATGCCTTCTCTGCGTCTTTTTTAATGTGCCTCTTTTTATTAAATCGCCAGATTTTTAATACATATGAGATAATTTTCAATTCATTTCAGAGATACGATTACATAACTTATATCAATTCTTCCTATAGTTTACTTACTCCACTTTGCGGATTTATCACAATCTTTTTTATTCCCACAATGTCCGCTCTTACATTAACATTTGTTATAATCTCAACTATCCGTGTAATTGTAGTCTCTAGGTTAACTAAAAAAATAATCGGTTTGTTCATATTCCCTAGATGGGATTTTGCCGAACTGAGATCTATGTCCGGGTTTGGTCTATGGGCCTACTTTTCTTCTCTTTCCGAAATTGGTTTGGGAAATTTCGACCGTTTTATACTTACAAATTTTATAGGAAGCAGAATTTTACCTTATTATGTAATTGGACAACAAATGATTCAGAAAGTCCACACATTTCTTGCCGGACAAGCTCAGTTTTTATTTCCCATGTTTTCATTGGATGATAAAGAAATCAATTCTGTTATAACTAAAATCGAGGATAGATTTAGGTGGTTTGTAGCTTTTGTGAGTGTAATTATTTATATAGGATTGATGTTGACAGGATTTGATATTCTTTCAAAGTTAGTGAGTGTCGATTTTGCTAATATTGCAATATTACCGTTTCAAATAGCATGTCTCCAGGGGATTTTCATGGCAATAGACATAGTTTCTTACTATTTAAGTTATGCTGCAGGAAGAGGTGCACCAAATGCAATTACTCCGATTATAAACGGTGCATTAACCAGCGTTTCTTTGTTACTATGGATACCTATTTGGGGAGTGCTCGGAGCCAGTTTGTCACGGTTATGGTACGGATTTTTAAATTTATTTCATGCTTCATGGGTGATGAAACAGGGACAAAGATTTTCTTTTAGAAGTTTATTGCGTCCTTTCTTTACACCTGTTCTATTGGGTTTAATCTGGGTAGCAAGTTTTTATATTCTCATAGTATTCTTACCCAATACTTTGATAATTAAACTTTTTACCGTTGCAATTTTGGGAATAATTTCAATATTAATAGCGTTACTTATTGAATATAAGTTGTTCAAAAAAGAAAATTGTGTACAAACACTGATCAAGCTTTTCAAGATGTTCATAGATAAGGTAAAACCAATTGTACAAACATAATAAAGTGTCATATGAATTTCATACATCAAATCGAACCGTCGATCGGAGAAGAAGAAATCCGGGAAGTTGAAGCCTACCTCAGATCTGGGGGATGGCTTACGGAATTTAAGAGAACCGAGGAATTCGAGAATCTAATTTGCAAAGCTACCGGAGCAGGGTATGCATCCGTTGTTAACAACGGAACAATAAGTCTCTCGATTGCACTGGTTGCTCTCGGGTTAAAAGCCGGCGATGAAGTTATTGTCCCGAATCTAACAATGATTGCCAGTCCAAATGCTTGTACACTGTTGGGTATTAAACCCATACTTGTAGATATAAGTGAAGAGGACCTTTGTCTTGATTTTGATGAGATGAAGAAAAAAATAACGCCCAAAACAAAAGCCGTAATGTTCGTCAGCTTAAACGGAAGAGGAAAAAACATAAATAAGTTTCAGGATTTCTGTAAAAGCAGCAATCTATTCTTATTGGAAGATGCAGCTCAATCGATGGGTTCAAAAGTTGACGGCATAGCCCTCGGCACATTCGGCGATATCGGTTCTTTCTCTTTTAGTCCGCATAAAATAATTACAACAGGGCAAGGTGGCGCACTTGTCACTAATAATAAAAATTTATATGAGAATGTGGAGAGAACCAAAGATTTCGGAAGATTGAGCGGGGGCGCAGATATCCACGATTATTTCGGAATTAACAGCAAGTTCACCGATTTTCAAGCGGTCATAGGCATCGAGCAAATTAAAAAATTGGAAGAAAGGATAAAGAAAAAAAAAGAAATATATTCTTTATATGAGAAAAATTTTAAAGGTAATCCTAAAATTAAAATGATCCCTACCGATTTGAACGACACATGCCCCTGGTTTGTCGATGTTTACGTTAATGATCCTGAAGGTTTACAAAAACATTTGAAAGAAAACGGTATCGGATCGCGGCCTGTTTATCCCCCTATACATAAACAGAAAATATTTAATCTTTCCGAAACATTTCCCGTTAGTGAAAAATATTGTTCGATGGGGTTATGGCTGCCGTCTTCACTTTTGTTGACGGAAAATATGATATTATCTATTTCGGAATCTATAATTAAATATGTTGATAAACATTAAGAAGTTAAAAGTCTTTTAAATTTTTTAACTTAAGGAATGGGAGCGGTTATTTCACAATTACTTCAATATATCAATTATCTATAGTTAGAAACTTTAAAATTTTTTTTGTAATAATTGCTGTTTAGATCGCTTGCCTATTAAGATTTTATATAAAATTAAGTTAAATATTTTGATAATATGAAATTACATCTAGGCTGTTGGAACAGAAATATTCCCGGTTTTATCAATGTGGATCTATGCGATTTCCCGCATGTTCACTACAAAAATAATATAGATGATTTATCGATGTTTGAAGATAATTCTGCCGAATTAATTTACAGCAGTCATAGCTTTGAATATTTTGATAGAACGGAAGCGCCGAATGTATTAAAGGAATGGAACCGCGTATTGATTCCTGGCGGAATATTAAGAATTTCTGTGCCCGATTTTGAAAAATTAATTCAACTTTACAATCAGACAAATAATATAAATAAAATTCTTGGACCCCTATTCGGTAGAATGGAAATTGACACCGGGCAAAATTTAAAAATAATATACCATAGAACAGTGTATGATTTTAATTCTCTTAAAGAACTACTTGAAAGATGTGGTTTCAATTCAATCAGAAGGTACGACTGGAAACAAACGATTCATAAAGATTATGATGACCATTCCCAAGCCTACTTTCCCCACATGGATAAAGAGAACGGATTACTTTTAAGTCTTAATGTTGAAGCAAATAAGAATGAATAATATTAGTAATCCATTGCCAAAAGTAATTCACTACCAAAGAGAAATTCCACATTATAAAATTGAATTTTTTAAAAATCTTTCTATTTCTGCAAAATATAATTATACAATAATTTTATTAACCGATAGTTCCTATACATATCCAGGAAGCCTGTCAATTGATGAAATAAAAGACTATGGTATTTCTTGTGTCGTAATTCAAGGTAGAACAGTAAAATTATTTCGTAAGAAGTTTGTCATTTATCCCGAGTTTATTAAATATATCATTACTCAGAAACCCAAAGTTATTATGGAGGGTGGGGTTAAGATTTTTAATAGTATAGTCTTGGATTCAATAATGTTCTTTTATTTGAAATTATTTTATGGTACCAAATTCGTTTTGGGATTTAGCGGATTCGGATCAAACGGTGGTTATTTAAAGAAATTTTTCCGTATACTCAAATTCAAGTTGATTTTAGGATATAACGATGTGGCAGTTACTTACGGAGATAATGCCAAATATTATTTAGCAAAACATTATTTCAATTCGGAGAATATTTATGTAGCCTATAATAGTCTGGACAGTGCTTTAATTATGAAAATTAAACAGAAGCTGTTAACCGAAAAGAATGATTGGTATTATGACTTTCGTGAAAAACTATCATTAAAAATAAATGAAAGGGTAATCTTATTCTTAGCTAGAATTACGCCAAATAAAAAATTGGATATATTGATAGAAGCATTTCACAAATTACAGAATAAGATGAAAGATATTAAATTACTTATCGTTGGTGACGGTAAGGATAAAAAAAAATATCAAGACGATATTGCGAATCTTGGTATGGAATCAAATGTAATTTTTATTGATGGATGTTATGACGATATCCAGGTGGCTAAATATTTTTTTATAGCGGATATGGTTGTATATCCCGGATGGATATCATTAAGTACTCAATTTGCAATGATAATAGGTGTCCCTTTTATTACTGTTCCTTTGGGAAACGAATTGGAGTATTGCATTGACGGTTATAACTGTTTGCACTTTGAAATCGATAATCCAAACGAATTAGCAGATAAAGTAGAATATTTAATGGATAATGATGAACTAAAAAAACGATTTATTCTGAATTCATACAAAATAATAGATGAAAAGGCGAATATTGATAATAAGATTGCCGGCTACAGGAATGCAATTCTTCGTTTACTGAACTAAAAAATGTTATGTGTTCTTTCACTTCTGAAAAAAAAGTATCGATAATATTGCCGGTTTATAAACGATCCGACGAGACAGATAGAAGCATAAAATCATTTTTAAATTCCGATTATAAAAATATTACCATTGTCGTTGTTGAAAGCGGAAAAGATGAAGCAACTGAACAACTTTTACAAAAATACAATGTAATTCATCTTCAAATTAGCGATGAAAATTGGTGGGCAGGCGCAGTAAACCACGGTATAAAATACTCCATTGATCATGGCGCTGAATTTATTGCTTTTTCCGATCAGGGCGTTGAAATATCAGCAGATACCATCTCGTTACTTGTCGGTGTATCTTCGCAAGTAGACAATTCTGTATTTGCATCGAGACTTGTGAATCAACAGCAAAGTAATGATAGGTGGTTAGGCAAAAAAATCCATTGGGTCTTCCCATTATTTAAAACGATTAAATACGATAAATCATTAAAATTCAGAGAAGTAGAAAACAATATGCTTATTGAAACAGACACGATTTTCGGCCGATTCGCATTTGTTCATAAAAAATATTTTGACATAGTAGGATTATTCGATTCTGAAATGTTCCCTCATTATCATGCCGATATCGAATGGTCTATTAAGGCAAAGAACAATGGTATCATGCAGTATGTAGTATATAATGCCCCCGTCAAGGAGGTACATGTACCTCAATTGAAACCTGCTTTGTTTAGTTTAAAAACTTATTTTAGCCGGAAGTCGGATGTTAATTTTAAGGATACGTGGCGTTTATATATAAATTATTTCCCAGTGAAATTTATTTCGCCTTTCGCTTTCCTTTCCTTTTATCTGGAATTTGCGTTTAGATGTCTGCGAAGATATTTCATTCGAATTTCAAGCTGAAGAATAAAAATATCTATGAAAAAAAAATCTGTGGTTAGTTATGTAGAGTTTGGAGTACATGGACATAGACCTGTTTGGCTAAAAAAAATTGCCGAAGTGTTTATTGATGAATGTCCTGATCAATATCTGTCTATATGGATCCCGAAGAGTTTTAAGGAAGTTCACAAGCAGTGGTATGAAACTATTTATTCTACAATTAAGACAAGAATTCGGTTTAACTTTTATGAAGATTATAACATCTTGTTTTCGAAATTATCCGATATACAGGTAATTCTAAAATGTATTAAAATTGACGAAGCAGCAGTATGTTTTGTCGGTAATAAAATTGATCACATTATTAAGGATATGAATTTTATATTACCTTTTACTTTGAAAACTAAAATTGTCGGTATTATGGACGCTCCATTTTTGCATTATTCTAATTTTAGTTCAGTTATTACCCGAAGGTGGCTTACCCGCGGGAAATATTTTAAATCATTTGTAAAACATTTCATATTCTTTCACAGAATTTTTGTCAAATCTATACTAGTTTTGGATCCTCTGGCTGTAACATTCTATAAAAGAAAAATGCTGTCTAATAAGATTCATTTTATACCGGAGTATATATACACTTCAAATGAATTTTCGGAAGTAATAATCGAGAATAAGGAGAAAATAAATTATTTATTTATCGGACCAATAACCGAAAGAAAAGGAATAATTAAATTATTGGATGCTTTCGAATTTCTTGCCCTTAATAATCCTAATTGGCTTACTAATGTAAAGTTAACTGTTGCCGGGAAAGTTGATGAATCAATCTTAGAAAAAATTGAAAGATTGGTTTCACATGTAAACGCAATTGCAAAAACTGAAGTAATTATTTTTGAAAATAGACTATTAACGGACGAAGAGTTTGTAAATTACATTGGCTCTTCAGATATTATTTGCATCCCCTACATTCGTCAATATACTACAAGCAATATTCTGATACAGAGTTGTTATATGGGTAAGCCTGTAATTGCCTCTGATTTTGGAATTGTAGGTGAGTTGATTAAAAGGTTTAACCTTGGAATAACTTGTGACCCTGACAATATTGTTTCAATAACTAACGGTCTGCTTTCGATTGCCGAATATGCTTCTAAAATAAATATGAATGATGTTCGAAGGATCAAATCGTTTGGTTCTGAATTTAGCATTAATTTGAATGAATTTGCTAAAAAGGTGTGTGAAAACTTAATTAATTAATTTTTTATACATAAATGGGATAGTAAAATGATTTCGTATAACAATATTAAAAAATTAATCAGCGGATATAAGGGTAAATCATTTGAA
>JAGVBL010000361.1 GCA_020059785.1 Ignavibacteriales bacterium
CGTTACCCCAATGAATTACTTTAACTAATTGTTTGACTAAATTAACAGTGACATTTCTATGGAGTTATAACTACTGACATTTCTAATGAGTTACTACATATAAGAATATTTAGTAAATCTGTTTCTTGAGAATCTCTTTTTTTGACTATAAGTTTATAATGTTAATAATAGTTTTGTTAATTATCTCCTTAATTTCAAAAGAGCGGGGCTAATATGAAAAAAGATTTCACAAAAATTCAACAGGCATTATCGCTATTTATCATTCTTAGTCTATTCACAAATAATTTTATTAATGGACAGGAGCAGAAACCCGAAACTAAAAAGGCAAAAATTAAGTCCTATTCAGAAGTAATTACAAAAGAAGCTAAAACAAGTAAAGGTGTTTTTACTGTTCATTTTGTTGACGGAAAATGGTTTTATGAAATTCCTAAAAACGAAATTGGAAGATTATTTCTGTGGGTCTCCCAGATTAAAAAAGTTCAATCGAAACTTGGTTATGGCGGTGTAGCTTACAATAATCAGGTAGTTAGGTGGGATAAACGAAACGACCAAATATTACTTCGCCAAATTCAGTATGCTGTTGTTTCCGATGAAGAGAAAGCAGTATACAATGCCGTTGATGCTTCAACTTTTCCTTCGATATTAATGGCTTTCGATGTTCAAGCTTACGGACAGGATAGCTCTGCTGTAATTGATGTGACCGAATTTCTAACTGCAGAAAAGACGGAATTTGTTCCTAAGAAGAATTTTAATGCAAAAAGACTTGATCCAAAACGCACATTCATAGAAAAAATTACTGCTTACCCGGAAAATGTAGAAGCAGATGTTGTACTTACTTTTGATGTTGATGTAGTTCCAACAGATAATACACTTGGAACTGTTTCTGTAATGATGCATTACAGCATGGTTCATTTACCAGGGGAACCGATGATGCCGCGTCTTGCAGATTCCCGAGTTGGATTTTTTAGCATTTCCCAGGAAGATTACGGTTATGATTCTCACAGAACTGAAATAAGAACTTATCTTACAAAGTGGCGTCTTGAGAAAAAAAATCCATCTGCACAGTTGTCAGAGCCTGTAAAACCGATTCTGTTCTATATAGACAGATCCGTACCCGAAAAATGGAAACCATATTTTAAGCAAGCAGTTGAAGATTGGCAGGTTGCTTTTGAACAAGCCGGATTTAAGAATGCAATAATTGCAAAATACGCCCCTACCATTGAAGAAAATCCCAACTGGAATACTGAAGACGCAACAATATCATCGATCAGCTGGCTGCCAAGTACTATTGAAAATGCATATGGTCCACATGTGCATGATCCGCGGACAGGTGAAATTCTTGAAGCAGATATTAAAATTTACCATAACGTTATGAATCTTATAACTACATGGTATTTCAGTCAGGTTGCACCGCTCGATCCACGCGCTCAAAGAATTCCTCTTCCCGATGACTTGATGGGTGAGTTGCTAAGATACGTTGTAGCTCACGAGGTTGGTCACTCACTCGGATTTCCTCATAATGGAAGAGCAAGTTCTGTCTTTCCGGTTGATAGTCTAAGAAGTAAATCCTTCACTGAAAAGTACGGCAACGAAGCTTCTATAATGGATTACGGAAGATTTAATTATGTTGCTCAACCCGGTGATAATGTAAGACTTTATCCAATGATTAGTATTTATGATAAGTTCGCAACCGAGTGGGGTTATACACCTTTCCCCGAAGCAAAAAATCCGGATGAAGAAAGACCATTCTTAGAAAAAATTGTAAGACGACAGGACACAAATCCATTTCTTCAATTCAGTAATTTTTCACAATACGATCCTTCTGCACAGACAGAGGACATGGGCGATGATGGAATATTAGCAACAGAGCTTGGATTAAAAAATATCTATCGAATTATGGATTTTATCATTCCAGCCGGGACAACTAAAGAAGGTGACGATTATTCAATGCTAAATCTGCTCTATGAAAGAGTATTGCAGCAAAGAGCAAGAGAATTAGGTCACGTTGCTATGATTATTGGAGGTGTTAATAAAATTGATAAGCATATTGGTCAATCCGGCGCCGTTTTCAATCTTGTTCCTTATGAACGACAGAAAAAAGCAATGAATCTACTGCTCCAGGAAGGATTTAAATTCAACCCGATACTGGTTAAAAGAGAATTACTTGATTTGATTCAACCGTTTGGTAATGTTGATAAAATTACAAATGATCAGATAAGCCTGATAAAAAATTTATTAAATGATGCAAGAATCCAGAGAATGTCTGATGCGGAATCGAAAGCGTATAAAGGAGAAAAAATTTATACAGTTAGTGAATTTTTAGGCGATCTAACAAACGGTATTTTTAGCGAATTGAATGATAAGAGCGTTAGCATTGATCCGTACCGCCGAAAAGTTCAACGCGCGCTTATTGAAGAACTTGGTAATAAAATAAATCCCGAAAAACCTGTTCAGCAAACTCCCGTAACCACAGGAAGACCAACTCAAGCTCCTATTCAACAGACTCCTCAGTTTACGGATTTGCCGCCGGTTGCCAGAGGAAAGCTAATGGAATTAAAAAATAAATTAACATCCTCTGCCGCAAAATCGAAAGATGATATTACTAAATATCATTTGCAGGGTCTTGCTTCGGCAATTGATGAAATTTTGAAAAAAGATAAATGAAATAACATGCCGGAATAATTATAATATCCGGCATTATTTTTCTATGACATTTTATGAAAGGTAATTACTATGGAATTCACATATTTAGGAAGAACCGGATTAAAAGTAAGTAAGCTTTGTCTTGGTACAATGAATTTTGGTCCTTACACATCAGAAGAAGATAGTTTTAAGATTATGAACCGTTCTCTTGAATTAGGAATCAATTTTTTTGATACAGCAAATGTTTATGGATGGGAAAAAGGTGTCGGTGTAACAGAAAATATTATAGGCAGATGGTTTGCCGATGATAAAAGCCGCAGAGAGAAAGTTGTTCTTGCTACAAAAGTCTATGGCAAAATGGGTGAAGGTCCTAATGACGCAAAACTTTCTGCATACCATATAAAGAAAGCGTGCGAAGATAGTTTAAAGAGAATGCAGACAGATCATATCGATCTGTATCAGATGCATCACATCGATCGTAATTCTCCATGGGACGAAATATACCAGGCAATGGATCAGTTGATAAATGAAGGTAAAATTATTTATGTAGGAAGCAGCAACTTTGCTGCATGGAATTTAGCTGAGGCATTTTACAAGGCTAAAGAGAGACACTCACTTGGAATTGTATCTGAACAAAGTATTTATAGTCTGCGAAATAGACATATAGAGCTGGAGGTAATTCCAGCGTGTAAAGCATTTGGTATCGGATTGATTCCATGGAGCCCGATGGGTGGAGGAATTTTATGCGGTGTTTTGGAAAAAGCTGCCGAGGGAAGACGAACAAGAGAACCGCTGCAAAAATCGGTAGATAAATTACGTCCTCAAATTGAAGCGTATGAAAATTTGTGTAAGGAGATTAATCAAAGACCGGCAGATGTTGCACTTGCATGGGTGCTTAATAATCCTGTTGTTACTTCGCCGATAGTAGGCCCAAGAACAGTTGAACAGCTGGAAGAAAATGCAAAAACACTCGATCTTAAATTGAACGAAGAGACACTAAAAAAGCTTGACGAAATCTGGCCGGGACCGGGCGGACAGGCACCTGAAGCATACGCGTGGTAGCATAAAGATCGGAATGTTATTGGGAAATGATTTTTAAGAATAAATACAGAATCGAATCTACATGATTAAAAAGCTGGAATTATTCAAATCCCTGGTGGTATTTCTTAAGCATTATCACAAAAGACCATATTAAGATTTTGGGCAGCTTCGATTTTGCAATAGAATTATTCGCAATGAAAAAGAATAATTTCATATAAAAATTATATTGAGGAAAATCTGTCCATTTGAGAACTCAACTAAAAACAAATTGATAATCTTGAGATGGAATAAATTAAAAAATAATAAAGAGGAGATTGGCATTATGCTTCGGAAATATTTTTATTATTTAATAACTGCGATAGTTGTTCTGGCAAATGTATCCGACTTATCCGCACAAAAGAAAAAGCTTACATACAAACAGGTTTATGAAAGTGGCAGAGACATGCGTGCAATGATGATAATGATGTCCCGTCCACAAGGCTGGGCAGATGAGAATCATTATCTCGAAGCAAAAGCCGATCCATCAAAACCCGGCTCCCGTCCCCAGCTTATGAAGACAAATGTTCTAACCGGAGAGTTGTCATTATACATTGATAACAGCGGAATTGAATTGCCTGAAGGATTCTCGATCGATCGACCTTCGGCGGTGAGTAAAGATTACAATTATTATCTCTTCAATCAGAAAAATAATCTCTACTATTATTCACGCCCGGATAATTCCTTCAAACAATTAACACAAGATGATCAAGAAGAAAAAGTTGCTAAACTTTCTCCCGATGGTAAAAAAGTTGCTTATGTAAAGAATAATAATCTCTATGTTTTTGATGTTGATAACGATAAAGAAATTCAGATAACAAATGATGGGACAGACTTAATATATAACGGCTGGGCTTCGTGGGTATACATGGAAGAAATCCTCGGTCGTGCTACTCAATATTCAGCATTCTGGTGGTCACCAAACAGCGATAAAATTGCGTTCTTAAGATTCGACGATAACCCTGTGCCGGTATTTTATATTACAAAAGCCGATGGACAACACGGCGAACTTGAAACACAGCGGTATCCAAAATCAGGTGATCCAAATCCATATGTAAAATTCGGTGTTGCAAATGTCGTTGATGGAAAAGTAACATGGGCAGACTTTGAAGAGAATGCAGATCATTACATTGCATGGCCTACCTGGACACCCGAAAACAAACTTACCGTTCAATGGATGAACCGCGCCCAGGATAATATCATTATCTATAATATTGATACACAAACAGGTAAGAAATCGGAACTCTATAACGAGAAACAGAAAGAATGGGTTGAGTGGTTCGAGGATCTTTATTTCTTTAATAACAAAAGCGGGTTTATACTTAAAACGAATGTTGATGAGTTCTCGCATCTTTATTATTACGACCTTAATGGAAAACTTAAGAAACGTTTGACACAGGGAGAATGGGAAGTAACAAGTATCAATCTTGTTGATGAAGCCAACAAAAGAGTTTTCTTTACAGGCTGGAAAGAGAAAAGTACCGAGCGTCATCTCTTTGTTGTTAATCTGGATGGAAGCGGACTCAAAAAACTTACAACCGTTCCCGGAACTCATAACTCTTCAGTTTCGCCGGGTGGAAAGTATTTCATCGATTCATACAGCAACATTACAACTCCAACCAGATCGGAATTATATTCACTGGATGGAAAACTAATCCGTACTCTAAGCGATTCTCGAAATCCCGCTAATGAAGAGTTTGAATTAGCCAGAGTTGAATTATTTACAATACCATCAGGTGATGGTTATGAACTTCCGGCTATCTGGTATCTACCGGCAGATTTCGATCCGAATAAAAAGTATGCTGTTATTTTTAATGAGTATGGCGGACCAAATTCACCTTCAGTCCGCAATTCATATTCAATGGGTATGGCTCAAAGTTATCTTGCACAGAACGGAATCATTTCAATTTCGGTTGATCATCGCGGAGTTGGTCATTTCGGAAAGAAAGGTGTTGCTCTTATGCACCGTAATTTAGGTAAGTGGGAGATGAATGATTACACGGCTGCTGTCAAATGGCTCAAAACAAAATCCTTTATTGACACAACGAAAATCGGAATTACCGGCGGAAGCTACGGCGGATATGTTACTGCTCTGGCTCTTACAAAAGAAGCGGATTATTTTACACACGGCATTGCGGAGTTCGGAGTAATGGACTGGAAACTATACGATAATGTTTACACCGAACGTTACATGGATACACCCGAAGAAAATCCGGATGGATACAAAGCCGGTTCTGTTCTTAGTTATGTGGATAAATACAAAGGTAATATGCTTATTACTCACGGAACAATTGACGATAATGTTCATATGCAGAATTCCATCCAGCTGATTTTTGAATTGCAGAGATTAAATAAAGACTTTGAAATGATGCTCTATCCTAATCAACGTCACGGAATCGGAATGCCGCTTGCTCAGCATGCTACAAGGGAAAGAGTAAAATTCTGGTTTAAACATTTACTTGGGAAAGAATTAGATACAGCTAAAGATTAAATATCTGCATCTTGCTCTTGATCATAATCTTGATCAAGAGCATGATCAAGAGCATGATTAAGAATTAGAAGAATAATATGGGATACAACGAAAATCCTAAATCATATTATGCACCGATGCACAGTGCGGAACATCTGCTTAATGGAACAATGGATCAGATGTTCAAGCGGGGCAGAGCATTCAGTGCGCATATAGAAAAGAAGAAATCGAAGTGTGATTATCACTTTGATAGGAATTTATCTCCTGAAGAAATAAAAAAGATTGAAGAAATTGTAAATGAAAAAATTATGCTTGATCTTCCGGTTATTGAAAGTTTTATGACAAGGGCTGAAGCCCAGAATTATTTTAATCTTGGTCGGCTGTCAGAAGAAGCCGGAGATAATCTTAGGGTAATTAGTATTGGTGATTATGATAAATGCTTATGCAGCGGTCCTCATGTTAAATCAACTAAAGAGATCGGCAGCTTCAGAATTATTTCCACAGATTTTAATGACGGTGTTTTAAGAGTCCGTTTTAAAATTAACGAGCTGAAATGAAAAACTTAATTATCGCTCTGATATTTATTTCATCTGCAATAATTGCACAGACGTTTTCCGAAGTTGATCGTGCCAATATTCTTGATGCTCTTGAACAGCAGAGAATTGCATGGAATAAAGGTGACCTTGAAGGTTATATGAATGGATACTGGAATTCGGATTCATTAAGATTTATTGGCAAGCGCGGTGTTCAATATGGATGGAACTCGACTTTAGAGAATTACAGGAAAGGTTATCCTACAAAAGAAGATATGGGTAAATTGTCTTTCGAAGTAATTTCAATCGAAGGATTGGGGAACAATTCAGCATTTATGATTGGCAAGTGGAAACTCGATTACCCTGATAAACCCTCGGTAGGAGGACATTTTACATTGCTCTACAGAAAGATAAACGGTAAATGGCTCGTTGTTGCTGATCACTCTTCTTAAATATTTATTAATCCGCGGGTATTCGTTTAATCCGTGTTCATCCGCGTTCTATTACGGAGAAACATCCTACCGATGCAAAATGAAATTACAACTCTAGCAGAATTTCATGAAATTGTTAAATCGAACATTGCTGCGGTATTCTATATGAGCACGCCCGACTGTAACGTATGTAAAGTTCTTAAACCGAAGCTGATAGAATTCCTCGCTGATAAATTTTCGAAGATAAAATTAATATATGTGAACATTGCAGAGGCAAAAGAACTCGCCGCACAGAAAAATGTTTTTACCGTCCCAACAATTTTGTTTTACTTTGATGGAAAAGAATACATACGGAAAGCAAGGTTTGTAAATTTTGACGAGCTTGAATCAGAAATCGAACGGTATTATAGACTTTTGTAAAAGTAATATTATTGATAGATATAAAAGCAAAAAAATCTTTTATAGTAACTCGAGATCAAAAGACAAAATAATATGCTAATAAAAAAAACTTTTAACTCCTTTTGGAAGCCTTGTTGAGTATTCCTTAAGGGATTTAGTAAGAGAATCCGCAAAGGATGTTTCAAGGGCATAGAATGTTACAATACTATCACCACATATTACGTTATTTGAAATTACCCAGCTACATTTTTTCTTCCAGGATCCGGGTAATCCACCATAATTTTTAAACCATTTTTCATAGACAACCGCGATTTTCACTTTATAGTGATTAGAAATATCGTTTATTTTTTCCGTGTTGTAAGTTTTTTCCAGTTTAGATAATAGAACATCTCTGTTAGATATGCCCCAAAGGTCCAAGCATTGTGTAGTTGCAAAATAGTTAATTGCGCCAATATCATTTGCCGCTATCGATTGGTAATTAAAATATAAGTTTAAAAACGACGCGACTTGATATTGCTGTTCATAAATATTATTTGTAGCTCTAATTGTTTTTTGAAAGTTGGAAATGCCTCTTTCAAAAAAAGGAAGTAAAATAAAAAAAACGACCAAACTAAATATGCAGCCAGATATTACATGTTTCCTGCTAATAAAATGAAATTGTGAGTTTGTTAAGTACTTGTTGGCATCGAATACAACACCAAATATTCCTAAACCAACTAAATATGCTTCATACCTTATAAATAAGGAAGAGAATTGCATGTGGAATAATAGTCCGATAATAAACATAATTAAAAATATTGTAGATATTTTCCACAGATTTTTTTCACTGTTGTAGCGTATTAAAACTAATACAAGTGATGCAATTAACAAAAATAATAAAGGGATACAATTGATTAATTGAATTAAACTTTTTAGTCCGAACGATTTTAGAACATCCTTCGCCGTGCTGAAATCCGGCAAATTAGCTTTTATTAAAATCGGAGCAGGAATAAAAGGCCAGCCCTGACTCATGGAGATTATTCCGTAAATAGTAATTGGAAGAAGACCGCATATAATTATAAATATACCCAATAAATATTTCTTGCGTAAAACAAAAAGGATACCTGATGTAAAGACAAAAAACAAACTTTCGTAACGTATCAATACAATAAAAAAGGTAAGTATTGCAAGATATTTATATTTTTTAATATACATAGATTCAGAGGCCAGGGGCTTATAATTCTTGTTTGAAATTAAATCAGACGATAAATAAACGTATAAAATCATTAGTAAAGTGTGAAATAAATGTTCTAAACCGGTAAAGACCAAGAATGGTATCGGAATGAAAAAAATTAACGATAGCATTACGGCAAATATCATAGAACTTGATAAACTGGTTTTTTTTAATAAGTTATAACAAATTAGCAATAGGAATGCAGCAACTAATAAATTTAAAAAAAACGGCACATATTCATTTATAGATGATATTAGATAGGTAATTGATAAAATAAATGTCCATAACGGAGACGATGTAGATGAAGAGAACGCCGAACCGTTTACACTCCAAGCGCTTGATTCAACAAAATTTTTTGCAATGCTAAGATGAATATAAACATCATCTAAAGAATAAATAAAATGTGACTGATTATTAATGATGGAAATTGTTAGTAATATTCCTATTATAAAATATAGCAGAAAAAGAGCAGTAATTATCGGCCAGTGTTTCTTAATAAAGTTTTTCAAGAACATTAACTCGTATAATTAATTATTTACCTTTATATGCTTTTCGTAGTTCGTCTAAGTCAAGCTTGCCCATCTTAAGCATTACCTCAGTTACTCTTGCTAATTGTTCCTTGTCTTTTGTCCTCATCATCTCATCCATTTCAACAGGAACAATCTGCCATGAGACACCAAACTTATCTTTCAACCATCCGCACTGCTGCTCACTTCCATCTTCAGTAAGCTTAGTCCAGTAATAATCAATTTCATTCTGATCTTCGCAATAGACCATTAATGACACAGCTTCATTAAAATCGAAATCGTGTTTCATTACCCCGCCGCTCATCGCATTTAATATGTAACCGTTCAGTATGAATTGAGCAAAGAGAATAGAACCATCAGGCATGCCGGCAGATTTATCCCAAGGAGATTCCATTAATATTTTTGAATCCGGAAAAATTGAACAATAAAAATCCGCTGCTTCTTTTACCCGTGCTGCCTTTTCATTTGCAAAAAGGATTGCCGGAACAATCTTCTGATCGGAATTAATCGGGTCTACATCAAGTTGCCAGGAAACGCCATATTTATCCTGAACCCATGCATACTTATTACTCCACTCATATTTATCGAGAGGCATTAATACTATTCCCCCTTCACATAGTTTACTATAGATCCGTTCAATCTCGCTATCCGAACCGCAATAAACAAAGAAGGAGATGGAAGGATTTATTTTAAAATACGGTCCTGCACTTATTGCTGCGAACTCAACACCCCAGAGTTTAAAACTTACTATATCTACATCGCCCGAAGGTGTTCCGGAAATTGTTGTAACGTTTGTTACTTCAGAATCCTGAAAAATAGAAGCGTAATACTCCGCTGCTTCCTTAGCCTCTTTATCGAACCAGAGATGCGGAACGATTTTATTTGATGCTGCCATATTATTCCTTTCATTTATAAAATGATTTGGCTGATGATAAAAACTTGCCGAAAAAGTCAGTGATAGAATTATTAAATAAACTAAAGTCTTATTCATAAATAAATTTATTCTAAGTATATATTATTACTATCAAATATTTTTCTCACCATTATAAGTATCAATAACAGAGCTCCTAATTTTATCATACCCGACAGCAGTTGTAATTTTCTTTAACGACTTTAATGTAAGAGCAACTATTCTTTTGTTAAAATTATACATATCCCTGGCAGAAAGTATGTAAAATTCCCATTGATCAAGATTAAGCGGATCGATTGTAGAACGATCGAGGTGCTTGAGTAGACAGCAAACATAGATATCTGCTTGAAATTTAATAGTAGTATCAAAACTATTTAATTGACTGTTCCAGTATTTAGTTTGCTTAGCTGAAAAGATTGCAGTAGAAATTTTCTTCTGTTCCCAGCTTTGAATAAATGACGCTGATTTAACCTCAACTTTAATTCCTTGAGGAGTTAATAGATCGTAAGAGAGCCATTCGTTTCTTAGTTCTTTAAGATCAACTTGCAATGCAGTTGCTACAATAAACTCAGCAAGCTTTCCCCTTGTTATATTACTTACAAGATCAGAAACACTCCATTGCCAAAAATCCCGAAGCTGGTAATGAATTGCTTTTCCGTTGTAATGAAACCTTTCTTTACCTGTTTTGAGAGTTATTTTTGCCATATCTATGATTCGGTATTTGTGAAATAGTAAAGAATTATTAAAATGCTTACAATATCAGAACCGTTAGCTAATTTCTACATTTATATCATTAGGTAATGAAAAAATAGGAAAAACATAGTCAATGTAAATGCAATAGTTCCAAGAAACCGATAAAATTTAATCAGAACTTGAATGTTGTCGAATGCCCATTTTTCAAGGTGTGCATAATAAGCTCGTCCATCAACCGATGCAAAACCCAGTACTGCAAAAATTATTGGGAATAGATTACCGGTAAAGTAGCTTATATACACCAGACCACGCGATGCAACATGAATTATAGAGGCCAGAATTCTTTCTATAACACCCATCCACTGAATAGCCGGATTCTCTTCAGCTCTTTTACTTGTTTCATCAGAATGCTGCTCAAGAGGAGTTCCTTGCAAAGGGTTTTTCATAAAGGGGAGTATTATTGCTTCGATTGATCCGGCAGCAATTCCGAATCCGATTAATTCAGTAAATGTAAGTTCCTTAACTACAAATATGAAAAAGAACAAAGTAGCACCGAGTTCTGATAATGCAGAAACAAATCCTTGAATTATTGCAATCCATTTGTGGGAAAATTTTTCATGAACGAACTTTACAATTACCAGATGATAAAACGGAAGTTTTAACGCCACTGTTCCCGCTGCGTAAGCTATAGCTCCTTTTCCAATTATTTTTCTTGATACATCGAACCAAAGGACTAATATTAAAATTGGAATTAGACCTATTGCAACTGACGCAGCATTTGGTAAGTATTTTGTTAATGCTTTTATAAGATGTTTCATGTCTCAAGGAATTTATAATTAAAGCTAATTACTTCCTTAAAATCTTCTCCATCGGTTTACCCTTTGCAAGCTCATCTATCAACTTATCAAGGTAACGAATCTTCTGCATCAGTTTATCTTCTATTTCCTCCACGCGGTAACCGCAAATTACACCTGTAATTTTTGAAGCATTGGGATTGATTCTTGGAGCTTTATTGAAGAATGTTTCGAAATCGGTTTTATTGTCAATCTGTTTTTGCAAAGTTTTTTGATTATATCCTGTTAACCAGAAAATAATTTCGTCTACTTCGGTTTTAGTGCGTCCCTTCTTCTCCGCTTTGTTTATATAATGCGGATAGACGCTTGCAAACGGCATTTTGAATACTCTTGAATTATCCATATACATTTTTTGTTGGTTGTAAAAATATATTTATCAGCTTTAGCAGCAAGATAGCGTTGTCTTAAAAAGCTTCCGCATAATGTCAGTAAAAATTATGTATTGCTCTTTTTTTTTACTTACTAATCTCTTTAAGTTGTCTTTTCTGGGGAAACCTAATTTTAATTTCGTTTTTACTTAACAAATAATCAATAGATATTATATTCGGAAACAGTAGCTTTATACTCTTAGCGAGCCGCGGAATCCTCTTGCCGCATAATATGATTCGGCACCATTATGATATACGAAAACGTGTCCGAAGCGGTAATCGCAAAAAAGGGCACCGCCTTTCTCTCTAATTTCGGATGGTGTTTTAATCCAGCTCGATGTTTTAGAATCGAATCCGCTACCGCGAAAGTCTGGATTACCGAGTTTCTGCAACTCTCTATATTGTTCTTCTGTTAAAATTTCAATCCCCATTTCAGAAGCCATATCAATAGTATTATTTTTTGGTTTATGTTCTTTCC
>JAGVBL010000334.1 GCA_020059785.1 Ignavibacteriales bacterium
ATTGCAGCTCTAAAATTATTCTGCTGGAAATAAATCCAGCCTACAACGTATTGAGATGCATCAGCAAATCTTGAGCGGGGAAATTTTTGCTGCAGTTTAATAAACTCCTCGATTGCATCATTGGATCTTCCGGCTTTAAATAGCGCCTGACAATATTGGTAGTATGTTTGATCATCGTTGGAAATTAATCTGTCGGTTGTAAAAAGTTCGCGGTAAATCTGACTTGCTTTATCAAAATTCTTGATTCCGAAATAACTGTCGGCTAACCTAAGTTTTGCATCATTGACATTCTGATCGGTTCTATATTTTGTTGCATATTCGTTGAAGTAATAAACAGCATTGGGAAAATCCTTGAGATTGAAATACGCATAGGCTTTACCGTAAATAACCGGTTTCCGCAATTCATCGTTATTGGAACTTATCTGGTTATAATGTTTTATTGCGGCAGAATATTCACCGCGCATTAAATACGATTCAGCTAAATAGAAATTAGTTTTATCAGTTTCAAAATCTTTTGATCTGTTTTTCAATAGCTCCAGATTTTTTACAGCATCATTATAATTACTTAAGAAAAATTCAGATACCCCGAGGCCCAGTAAAGCTCTGTTATATATGTCAGGAACATTTAAAGTAAGTTTAACAGATTCCTGAAAATTCGATCTGGCATCAGTAAATAATTTTTGATTTAATTTAAGTTCACCTAAAAGTGCAAATGCTTTCCCTCTGGAGTATGGATCGGTAGAATTAACTGCCTTTAAAAGTGAGGACTCTGCTTCTTGTGAAAGGTTCTGACTATAATATGATGTTCCTTTTCCCAGCTGGGCACGTGCAGCGTATGGATGCGACGGATATTTTTTAATGAATTGGTCATAGATTTCGTTTGCCTGAACCGATTCACCTAAATAACGTTTGCATTCACCGCTCCAGAACAAAGATGCGATTGCAATAGTATCATTTTCAACACTGGATAATTCGTTAAATATCTTAAATGCTTCAATGAATTCATTCTTCTGAAATTTGATCCATGCTAAACTGTAATTAATTTTGTTATTGAGTGTTTGATCGTAGTTATCTTTCAACAATTCTTCAAAAATTGTTGTAGCGTTCTTATAATCTCTTAGCCTTACAAATGAATTGGCAAGAAAATATTTTGCTTCAACCAATTCCTCTCCGGGAAGATTATTTATTTGAGGGTCGGTCAATTCAAGAACTGCACTATCATAGTCCTTAAGAATAAAGTAACATATACCAATTCTTAATTGAGCACGTGGAGCAAGCGGACTATTTTTATAATAAGTAAGTAATTCATCGTAATGGGCAACAGCGTTATTATAATCGCCGGTTTTTTCGTACAACTGACCGAGCGCATATATACTATTGGTAATAAAATTGTTTTCGTCTCTGCGCGATATAGCTTCTTTTAAGTTTTCTTCTGCATCAATAAATTTATTCTGGGCTGAATAGGATTCTCCAATCCAGTAATAAGCTGAACCAATGTAAGTGCTTCCCGGGTATTCATAAATTAATGTTGATAAATTTTCTCTTGCTTTCCGGTATTCGTCGTTATGATAATATATTGTTCCCAACTCATACAATACACTTTCTCTAAAGGATGATAATGGAAATAGTTTTAAGAATGATTCAAATTCTGCAGCGGCGCCATCAAGCTGATTTAATTTAACCAAACATTCTGCTGCATAATAATGGGAAGAGGACTTTTCGTTGTCGTTAAGTAAATTATCTGCAATTATCGATTTAAATAACTGATATGCAGACGTGTAGTTATTATTCTGGTATAATTTTAATGCTTCGTCAAATGTACGATTTAATGATTGGGCATTAAGATTTGCAATCAATAAGAAGATTAACAAAATAAAGTTTTTTCTTGTGCTCATATTCTTTCAAAATAATTTTTGGAATAAAATAAAAAATAGAATACCGGAAATACTTGCAATTAAATTGACAGTGTTATTATCAATAAATCCAATCCCGCTCTTATAAAGTGTTTGAATACCACAATGATTTTTTATCTCAACAATTTTACTGCATACGGGGCATCTATATTTTGCCTGAACTGCCGCACCTATAATACTATCCAGAACATTTCCGAGAATTCCGGATACTATAATAATCACAAAAAACTTAAGGTTAAACTCTATCAATAAAAATCCTGATATTGATATAATAACCGAGCCAAGGATACCGGCAATAGAACCCGGTAATGAAATTCCTCCGGAGAAACCTTGTTCTACTCTGCGGAAATTTAAAATGTTATACGTATTCCAATTTGCATCTGTTCCTATTTCAGTAGACCATGTATCTGAACAGACTACACTAAGAGATGCAAGAAAATAAAAATAAAGGGATTCATTGTTTGTTAAAGCATAACCGAATGCTAAAAAACCAGCCATGCCTCCATTTGCAATTACCTGGAAGTGATCCCTCATAAATATTTTTTGTTTTGAATTTATATCGGCGGCTGCATCAATGTTCTTTTTTGTAATAAAACTTGAACTAAAAAAGAAGATTAAGACCGGAATACTCCATTGAAGACCACCTGAATAAAAAATTGCAACAGCAATAAAAAATTGAATTAAAGCTCCTCCACGGGTCAGGAATTTAAGCCGGAATGAAATGAAAGAAATAAACAGGGCAAGTACTATTGCAACTATTAATTTTGAGATCGTATTACAATCCCCCTCTAATTTATATTCGGTTAAAGATAAAAAAAAAGCCCTCTAAAAAGAGGGCTAAAATTCTGATTCAAATATTATTTCATCAGATTCAATTCATAGTCTGCTAATCTTTTGTATTGAGCATCGCGCTTTGCAAGCTCAAAATTTTCTTTGGCTTTGGCAACATCCTGTTTCTGTTTAAGGCTCATACCTTTATAATAATAAGCAGCGCCTTTTAGTCCGCTCGATTTCATATTGATAACCTGATCAGTAGCAGAAATTGCTTTATCGTATTCACCTGTTTCATAATAAGTGCTGGCAAGCTGAATATATGCAGCATCGAGAGGATTATATTTTAAAGCTTCATTCAAATTATCAATTGCTTTGTTGTAATTACCATCTTTCTTTGCCTGTTCGCTTAATTTTACATAAGCTCTGGCAATATATTCTTTTGCCTGATCTTTATGCTGTTTCTGTTTTGAGAGTTCTTCAAATTTCTTAAAGCTTTCAACAGCTTCGGCATATTTTCCATCCTGGAAATATGCTCCGCCAAGACCATTATACGCAATATCGAAATTAGGATTGTTCTGAATACATGCACGGAAAGCTTCTTCAGCGGCATTTAATTTATTCAGTTTCTTAAAAGTAACACCAAGCTGGTAATAGATTCTATAATCCTTGGAAGTTTTAAGTGCTTCGTTATATTGTTGAACAGCACCATCAAGATTACCGGCTTTAAATAATTTATTTCCCTCATTATATGCCTTTGCAGCATCCGGGGGCATATCCTGAGCTATTGCTATCGAAGTGAAGAGAAAAAGGGATAGAAAGATTGAAGTCCATTTCTTTTTCATTTTATTACCTATTGTTATTTATTGAAAAAATCGGGTGCGGAAGGCGGGACTTGAACCCGCACGCCCTAACGGGCACTACCCCCTCAAAGTAGCGTGTATGCCAATTTCACCACTTCCGCAAAAAATGTGTTGCAAGATATAGGTCGGTAGAAAAAAATGCAATAGAATATTTTATGAAGAGGAATTTTTACATTGATGTTAATGTCAATCTTCAGGTCTTTTTCTACCCATTAAAGATTGTGCAATCTCTCTTCTAAACTTGTGCTCGAATACTGTTAACATAGCAATTTTCTGCGGCGAGAATAAATCATTTAATGATTTGAAGAATGATTGCTTTGCCATCCACATCTGTTTATCAATATCTAAAATTTTATTTACTTGTTCCGAGTAATAAATATCTTTTGTGCCCTTTTCCTTTACACTCTTCTCTAATTCTTTAATTAAACTTTCCCGGGTTCCCATTAAATCCCGCATCTGTTTCTGATGTTCTTTCCTCCTGGTAAAAAATTTTATTGCAGTTTCATCATCAAGATCCAATACTTCTATAAGCTTTGCTTTTTCCAACTGCTCAATTTTTTCGAATGGGCGCTGTCTTTTTTTATCTTCTTCTTTAACCTGTCCGAGTACTACAGATGTTAAAAGAATTAAAGTTAGAAATAAAAAATACTTTTTCATTTTGATACCTTTTCAAATGTAATAGCACTTAAATTGTTATAAAGCTTTTCTAATTCGGAACCGGAAATATTTTCGACCTGTGTATAATCGATTTTAGAGAAATCAACGTATTGAGAAATACTATTTAACGATAAATTAACATTATCAGGAATATAAATTTCGAATTCACCATTTGCCGGCGACATATTAAGAACCGATTCGAATGAATAATCTTTAATTAAGTTATCTGCTAATTCATCGTCATCAATATTATTTATAACTTCGGTTGCAAGAGATTTGGGAAGATCTATTTCACCATTTCTGTTGATAATTGATATAATAGTAACGAACAAAACCACAACAACCGTTGGTATTATCAAAGCATATTCTCTTATCAATTTTACTTTTTTATGCTTTATCAATTTCTCATGTACAATTGGTAAAAGGTTATTAAAATACGTTTCATTAAAATCGATTTCTCTCACCAAAGAGAATTCATCGACTTTATCTTTTATTTTATTATATCTCTCTTTAAATGAAGAATCAACTGCTAATTTATTTTCAAAGTCTGTTTTCTCTTCTTCATTCAATAGACCGGATAGATATTTCAGAATATCTTCATCAATCTTTTTCATCAACCATCTCCAGTACTTTTTTTAATGCATGAAAGTAATTTGCTTTCAATCCCCCAACACTTTTACCAGTTATTTCCGAAATCTCTTCATAAGAGAGCTGGTCAAAATTACGCAAAACAAAAATCTGACGTTGTTTTGGAGGTAATTTTTTAAGTGCTTTGTTCACTTTGTCAATTTTTTCCCTGTTAACTATATCATTTATAATATCTTGCTTACTAACAAATTCCCTGTTCTCAGTGTTTTCAAAAGTAATAAGTCTCTTAATTTTATTTCTTCTAATCTGATTAAGACTTCTTGTAGTAACTATTTTATAAATCCATGTATATAAAGAGGACTTATAACCAAAAGTTTTTAATTTATTATAAAGAACTATAAGAACTTCCTGTGTAACTTCATCGGCATCCAGATGATCACCAAGCATCTGTCTGGCATGCCAGTAAATTTTCTTCTGATATTTTCTAACCAATAAATTAAATGCGGTTTCATCACCCGAAACAAACTTTTCAACTAATTCAAAATCGTTATCTTTTTCTATCATATTATATTTATTCAAAAAATAGACACACGGCTAATTGGGATGGTTTAATCAATTAATTATTCTTTTCAGATGCTGGTGATTCCTAAATTAAACCAGTGATAACTAACGGATGTCAAAATAGCAAAAAGAAAAAACATTTCTAAATAAACAGGAGCAGTCATGAAAAAATCATTATTTATGCTGGTTTTATTCGCATTAAGTATATCTCTTGTAGCTCAACCGGCTGATCGTATGAACAGAATGGGAGATTTTTCCGATCGTCCGATTATTGCCAAACTTAATTTAACACCCGAACAGGAGAAGCAATTTAATGATATTACTCTGGAACATCAGAAAAGAGTAATTGACTTAAAAGCACAGATTGAAAAGAACCGTCTTGAAATGAAAAAAATGGTTAGCGATAACAAAATTGACGAAAAGAAACTTGTTGATTTAACCGATTCCAACAGCAAATTACAAGCTGAGATGAAATCATCCGCTGTTAAAAGATGGATTGCAATCAACAAAATTCTTAATGACGAACAAAAAGTTATCTGGAGCAAACACCTTGGAATGATGGATCAACCAGGTAAAATGATGGGCATGATTAAGGAACGGATCAAAGAAAGAGTTAAGAATAGAATGAGATGAAACTTATAACCCCGGTTAAGCCGGGGTTTTTAATTTTAAACTTTTTTATGAATGGTTACTTCTTAAAGATCACCTTGAATTGGTCTTAATAAAATTTCTTCGGTAACAACATTAGATTTTTGCGAATATATCTGGAAAACAACTTTTGCAATCTCTTCAGGCGTCATCATTCTATGAGAGTATTTTTCAAGAATATGGTTTGGCCAAATTGAAGTTTTTGTTGCGCCGGGATATACATTAAGTACCCTTATATTTTTATTCCTTACTTCCTCTCTAAGAACTTTTGAGTAAGCCATTAAACCGTTTTTAGAAGCAGAATAGGTACTGCTGTTAGTAAATAGTTTCTGAGTAACAACAGATAGAATGTTAATTATTGTTCCATCGTTTCTACTGAACATAGAAGGTAAGACGGTTTTTATACAATAAATAGCACCTAATAGATTTACTTCAATAATATTTTTAATTTCTTCAACTGAATCCTCGTAGGATGGTTTAAAAGAACTAAGACCGGCATTATTAATCAAGCAATTTATAGAGAAAGATTTAGAGACTTCTGAAAAAAACGACCAGATAGAATTATAATCACGTATATCGAGCTCGTAAGGGATTACATTTTTCGACTTACTTCCAAGATCAGTTTTAATATTTTGAATAAGAGATTTATTACGGGAAGTAGCGATTACCGTTTCACCGTTTTTTGCAAATTCAATAGCCAATGCCCTTCCTATACCGGAACTTGTTCCCGTAATCCAGACAGCTTTTTTATGTTCCATTAAATTCTTTTTTGAGCTATAAGGTTTAAAAATTCGGATCTGGTTCTTGCATCTGATGTAAAGATTCCATGCATAGCACTTGTAGTAGTAATAGAATTCTGTTTCTGGACTCCACGCATCATCATACACATATGATAACCCTCGGCAACTACACCAACTCCGATAGGGCTCAGAAATTCTTCAATTGTATCTGCAATCTGCTGGGTCATACGTTCCTGAACCTGTAATCTTCTGGCGAAGACGTCAACTATCCTTGGAATTTTACTAAGTCCAACAATCTTACCGCCCGGTATATATGCAATATGAACTTTACCAAAGAAGGGTAACAGGTGATGTTCGCACATACTGTAAAAATCGATATCTTTTACAATAACCATTTCATCATATTTTTCTTCAAATATTGCTCCGTTGAGGACATCTGCAATTTTTTTATTATATCCTTGCATTAAAAATTCGTATGCTTTAGCAACTCTGTGAGGTGTTTTTAATAAGCCAACCCGATTAACATTTTCTCCAATTTCCTCAAGAATTGTTTTAATATTTTTTTCGATCACTTCCTGTTTCAATTTTATTCCTTCCCTCTATATTCTACATAATTATTTTCAGTTTCATAAATTTTTACAGAATACAATTCCCCGGATGGAATTTTGTTCTGAAGCTGATTCCAGACCCCAATAGCAATATTTTCTGCAGTGGGATTTAATCCATTCATAAAATCAACATCAACATTAAGGTTCTTATGATCAACCTTATCAATCACATTTTCGCGGATTATTTGCTTAAGTATTTTAAGATCTATTACATATCCGGTTGCCGGATCAATTTTGCCCTTTACAATTACTTCCAGAACATAATTATGACCATGCCCGTTGGGATTACTACACTTTCCAAATATTTTAGAATTCTCTTCATCACTATATTTTTCATTATATAACCGATGAGATGCGCTGAATACTTCTCTTCTTGTAAGATATAACATTTAGATAACTCTAATTTTCCTTAAATGCTTTTATTACTTCCTCAATATGTCCATTAACTTTAACCTTTGGAAATACTTTGATGATCTTTCCGTCTTCGTTGATTAAAAAAGTTGTCCTTTCAACACCCATATATTTTCTGCCATACATATTTTTTTCTTTCCATACATTATACTTTTTAAGAACCTCTTTTTTCTCATCGCTTAGAAGAATAAATGGAAGGTTAAATTTCTGAACAAACTTTTTATGGGATTCTTTTGAATCCGGACTAATGCCAATTACAGTAATTTGTTTCTTCTTAAAATCGGGAAAGAAATCTCTGAAATCGCATGCTTCTTTAGTACAACCGGGTGTATCGTCTTTAGGATAAAAGTATAGAACAACTTTTCGTCCAATAAAATCCTTTAAGGAAACATTAACCCCGTTAGAATCCATTAAAGAAAAAGAGGGTGCTTTTTTCCCAACATTAACCATTTATTCTCCTTTTTTTACGAAGCTAAACAAGTTACTTCCTAAAAATAGTTCCTATAAATAAAAAAGGACAGACTTAATTGCCTGTCCTTATATTTTTTGCTTAAGCAA
>JAGVBL010000344.1 GCA_020059785.1 Ignavibacteriales bacterium
ATTTTTCTAATATCCCCCAAGTCTTTCTTCCATTTTAAGTCGGGTTTTTTTGTTAATGTTCCAAGTCCTGAACAAGGGGCATCAACAAGAACTCTATCAAATCCAATATCATCCTGAAAATCCAGCGAATCAATTGCAATTGATTTAACATTAGTAACTTTTAATCGGTCTAAATTTTTGTTAAGTATTTTTAAACGGCTTTCAAATCGGTCTAATGCAATAATTTCACCGGTATTCTGCATAAGATCGGCTATTAAGCCCGTCTTTCCTCCCGGTGCCGCACATAAATCGAGAACTCTCATTCCGGGTTTTGGATCGAGTAAAATAACTGGAAAGCCGGTACTTTCATCCTGAACCGAAAAATATCCTTTAGCAAAATATTCCCAATCCGTAATATTGGAAAGTGAACTCATTCTAATGAATTGATCATACGCTTTGCTATCGGAGTATTTTAAGCCGACGGAGTTTAACAGGTTTTTTAATTCCTCTTTATTTGTAACAAGATTATTAACACGAAGAGTGAGAGTCGGTTTGTCGTTATTGGCAATTAATAATTTTTCTGTTTCTTCTTTACCGAACCTTGCCAGCCACCTTTTAACTATCCAAGAAGGATGTGAATAATAAGCACTGAAATAATTAATTAAATCTTCATCGGGATTTGGATATCTAATTCCATCTTTACTACGAATAATATTTCTTAAAACCGCGTTGGCAATATCAGCATATTTTTGACCTTGTAATTTTTTAACAAATTCAACTGCCTCGTTAACAGCAGCATAGTCCGGCACTTTATCTAAAAAGAGGATTTGATAAAGAGCAACACGAAGGGCATTTTTAATATTAGGAACAACTTTTGAGAATTGACCTTTGTAAAATCCATTCAGTATCCAGTCTATTCTTCCCATCCATCTCATAACACCATGAACGATCTCGAATAGCAATGCTTTATCCGGTCCAATTAGATTTGAGTTTTTTAATTCGATCTCTAATAGTTTATCGAGGTAGGCATCAGTTCTATCAATCCGGTTTAAGATTTTTACGGCAAAACCTCTAACACCCTGGTAGAGATTTAATATAACTTGGTCGTTAATATTCTCATTACTCATTTAATTCAGAACTTTATTCATTTATTTTGGAGGAAATTCTATTTAAAACACAAAAGGGCTGTAAGATAAAACAGCCCTCAAGTTCAGTAAAAATATTTTGTTAAGCTTGTTTTAATCCGTATTTCTTCTTAAATCTTTCAACCCGACCTGTAGAATCAACAATTTTCTGTTTTCCTGTAAAGAAGGGATGACATTCCGAACAAATTTCGAGCTTAATAGAGCTAACAGTAGAACGTGTTACAAATGTATTTCCACAAACACATGTAACTTCACATTTTCTGTAAGTAGGATGAATACCTGTTTTCATGAATAAATACTTCCTTGCTGATTTTTGAGGTCGAAATTTACACAGGAGCGCCTAAAAAAACAAATTTTCCAAGAAAAACCTTAATTATTCGGTTCTTTTAACCCTTTTAGTGAATCTTGTTTTGCCTGTGCTCTTTTAACAGAATCCAGTAAAGCCCGATACCTTTCAATAGTATTCTTATCGGCTTCTTCGCGAATAAAAAACCCGTCAAACTCCGGCACATCCTCGCCACCTTTAACAACATTACCCTGTAGGTTATTTCTTCTTTTGTTTTCACCACTTATATAATCATCCAGAGCTACAGAACGATTGTTAAAAATAGGGTACTTAGAACTTGGTTTTACAACGGCATCATTTGGATTAACAGCAGCGTTTAATGAGGAAGAGGAATTCTGTCTTGCTGCGTTGAAAGATTGTTTATTAGTTCTATCGTTGTTGATATTCTGATCTGTAATTACGTTCTCATGATCTGAGTGTGCTACAATTTGCGGTGGATCGGCCATTAATGGATTATCATATTGTTCGTTGCCGGGGAGAAAAACAAATAATAAAATGATAACGGTTACAACCACGGCAGAAGGAGCGAAAAACTTTATTAAATTAAACTGTTCCCTCGGTTCTGGTAGTGTTTCAAAGTTTTTATTTTGAATTCGAGTTATAAGCTGAAACTCAAAATTATCAGGTGCATTAACCCTTGGAAGTTCTTTTAAATCATTCAGTAATTTGGAGAATTGTTTTTCTTCATCATTGTAAATGTTTATTCCCATATACCTTACTCATTATAAATGTGTTTTAATAATTTCTGCAATTGTGTTCTCCCCCTATTAATTCTGGATTTGACAGTTCCAATAGATAATTTAGTTATTTCGGCAATTTCTTCGTAGGATAAACCTTGAATATCTCTAAGAATTACTACTTCCCTATAAACAGGTTTAACTCTTAAAAGAGCCCGCTGGATCATTTCATTTTTAATTTCGCTATCAGCTGATCTATCGGGAGCTAAAAAGGATTTGTCTTCAATTTGGATAGAACGTTCATCATCAGAATTATCAATTGAAAACAGATTTCTTCTTTTTCTACGCTTCAATTCATTTTTAGCAAGATTACCGGCAATAGTATAAATCCAGGTTGAAAACTTGGCAAATTCTCTATAAGAGTCTTTGTTTAGGTAGAATTTAATCATAGTATCCTGGACAATATCAGTGCAAGCATCCCGATCCCCCACAAATCTAAACACGAAATTCATTAATGGATCCTTATAACGCTTGACTAAAATTTCATATGCATCCAATGTATTGGAAACCTGAAATTCTTTGATTAATTCTTCGTCAGTTAAGTCTGTTAAATTCCTATTAAGTGCCAATTATACCTTATCAAATTTCATAATGTTTCAAAATTTTGCGCTCAATTTTACTTATAAACGCAGTTTTTTTCAATATTGTTTATGCTTTGTACTATTAATCCAGCAATTCAGAAATTAGTATTGAAAGAATTGTTTTTGAGTCCATATTAGTTGATTTTACAGCTATATCGGCATTAAATAAAGCTCCAGATACCTTAAGCAAGCGTTCGTCGTTCATAAAAAACTGAGCTTTTTTACAATTTACATAATAAAACCAACTAACTTTCAGCATACTGGCTCCTTCATTATCATTTACATTGGAGCGTAATAATTCCATAATCTGTGCAACTGTAGTAAAATACTTTGCCAGCATGTTAATAATAAAAACTATTTCGATTCCGGCATCAATAAGATTGAAAGCTATTTCGAGTGCTTTTCCTTTATTCTTTGTTGCGAGCGAATCTTGAAGATCGAAAATAGAAAATTGTTTTGTTGGAGATACAATTTTTCTTATATCGTTAAATGTTATACGGGGATTATTTATTGAATAATTATAAATTTTCTCCAATTGCATTTCAAGTAAACTTTTATCTTCACCAACAATTTCTATTAATCCGCGTGCAGTGTTAAAGTCAATTTCCAGGTTCATTTTAGATGATTTATTAACGAGCCACTCAATTAAATCCTCGCCCTTCTCTATCTTCGCTTCGAAAATATACTTATGATTTATAAGCAGTGAATATGGTTCTTTAGAAGTATCGTTTATTTTACCATAGTAAGCACAGATTAATATTGAAAACCCGGGTGGATTAAGAATGAATGAGTTCAGTTCTTTTTTATTATTTAGATTCTCAAAATTCTTAAGCACTAATAATTTTTTTCCGCCACCAAATGGAAAAGAATAAGCAAGATCAAGAATTTGTGTTAAATTACTACTTTTATTAAGAGTAATAAATTCCTTGTCAAATTCAGAATCAACCATCGGTTCAATTTTTTTTCTGATTTCCTCAATAGTTGTGTCTATAGTATAATCATCCTCGCCAAAAAGGAAATAGATAGGAATAAGTTTTTCCTTTGTAAGAAATTTTGAAACGTCATTAACCGAAGGGAGTTTAGTTTTTGCCATTTA
>JAGVBL010000431.1 GCA_020059785.1 Ignavibacteriales bacterium
CCTGAGCTTGTCGAAGGACTAAGAACTCAGAACCATGTCCTGAGCTTGTCGAAGGACTAAGAACTCAGAACCATGTCCTGAGCTTGTCGAAGGACTAAGCACTAAGAACGAAGAACGAAGAACTGTGTTTTTCCTTCTTTCAATTTATTCTTTTTATTCATTGATCTTTGTTGAAAGATGTCATAAAGTTTAGTACTATTACTCAAATCATAATCCGGCCTTGAGAGAAACGTTCAGTCATTCTATGAACAATACTCTCTTCTTTTGCGTTGTGCTTCCCCCAAGGTTTTCCTCTTACAGTTTGTTTTTATATCTCAAATATTAATTCAATTATAGCTGCTAAAGAAATTTGCTATAAACGTAAGGAGGGCACCTAATGAAAAAATTAACTCCATTTATTTATTATGTCATCATTACATTTCTCGGGTTGACAGGATTTAAGAATAATTATGCTCAGCCCAGGCTAGGAGATTGGACTATCCCGTGTGATTTCGGAAAGTTTGTAATTACTGTCGGGTGCAACGGTTCATGTATTACCGATATTATTTACACGTGGTCAAATTTTCATTGTGCTGGGATTACGCTTGTCTCGGGATCTATCCATAGCATGAGAAGCGGGGGATGGGCAATTACTAATAATTCTTTTACAATCCAGACTTCGGTTAGTCAGGGGACTATGACAATTAACGGGACATTTACACCAACCGGAAGTTCGGTTACAGGAACATTTAGTTATAATAGATTGGGTACAATCTGTTCGGGCAACTGGGGACCGGTTACCTCTTCAATAGAGATGGTAGGAAATGAGATTCCATCTGATTATGAATTATATCAGAATTATCCTAACCCGTTTAATCCCGGGACAAGGATAAAATTCGGCATACCTGAAGAAGCATTCGTTAGTCTGATTATTTATGACTCTATTGGAAGAGAGATTCAGGTTTTATTAAATGAATCATTGCACCCGGCAATTTATTCAATTGTCTTTAATGGAATAAAATTACCCAGCGGAATCTATTTTTATAAACTAATGGCGGGTGATTATTCATCAACAAAGAAAATGGTTCTGCTGAAATAACTATTTTACGATTAATATTTTTCTATAAGTCTTCTGTCCCTGGCTGCCGTATGCAGATTAATGTTCACAGTATACTGATTACTGTCTTTTTCACTTTATCCTTCCAAAGATTCTTCACCTAACTCCGTTCGGTTCAGAATGACAGGACACGTGAAGCGGCAGATGTAAGGAGCGAGAAGTAAGAGGTGAGAGGCGAGAAGAGAAATGTTAGAAGGCAGAAGTCGGAAATCAGAAGTCCGATTATTAAATTGTAAACTGAATTACAAATAACCACGAACTAAGCTTGCCCGCCTTCATTTTGGCGGGAACTAAGCCTGCCCGCCGTCTTCCGCCAGAGGCGGATAAATTTTGGCGGGAACTCAGCCTGCCCCGCGCATTTTGCGGGGAACTGTGTTTTTCAATCTTTCCTTCTTATTTTATAATTTATAATTGAATATTGTTTGTTACTTGTTATTTGTTTTTTGGTCATTCGTATAATTTATCATTTCTTTCTATTACATTTTCCTTTTCCGACTTCTGTCTTCGTTTAACCCCATTATTCCATCTTTCCATCTTTCCTTCTTTTCTTTTTTCTTTCCATCATTCCATTTTCCCATTATTCCACCCTCCCTCCGTCTTCCTTCTTCCGATCACTGATCACAGATCACTGATTACTCTTTACTTCCTTTGACACTTTTTACTTTTTCCATATTACTTTTTACTTGATGCAACTTTCTCATTCCCACCATTCCATCTTTCTATTTTTATTTTCTCCGTTTTCTAAATATTAACTCATATAGACTGATAAAAACAATTATATAAAATCCAATATACATAAGGAGGGATGATAAAAATGTCAGATAGACAAATGCAGGATCAACAAAACGTATTAACCAGATCGATCCGAATGTGATTATACTTGAAATAAGTGGTTCAACCATCAATACGGTTTTAAGCATTCCCTTTATGATCGAATTAAAATAAAAAATTAAACCGACTGAAAAAAAGATAAATGATAGTCCGAGTATATGGTTATGAGTGCTTACTAGTAACTCGCCTATTGGCTTTGGATATGATTCGGGTATATCAAGTTCAACCTCTTTCGTTTCGCTTCCATTAAATCTTTCAACGGTTCCTTTAGGTGTCATTGAGGTGGTTTGACTTAAGTAGATTAAACCTATTGAAACACCGATTGCAACAATGATTAAATAAACTGCCAGGAAAGTTTTAAGTTCTTTGTCCAGTAGAAATAATTTCAGATTCATAAATCTTTGCCTATTAGATTTATTAGCACTGTTATTTTCTTTATTCCCTTAGTTATTGAATTAACGGAAATTGTTGCTCCGCTTATTGTGCTTATATCATCACCAATCTTGTATGAATAAGAAAAATCTTTTCCATTAAACTGCTTAAGCCAATTTTTATTCGATATCTGACCTCCGTAAGGTTCACGGTATTTTATTATTTCAGTCAACAATACTTCACAATTTCTATTTAACAAAACCATGAAAGTAATCGGCTGCGATTTACCGTAAACGTTATCGATTACAGCGGTGGCTATATATTCCTCCCCGCTATAAACTTTCCATATGTATATCAACTCCCTAAAAAACTTCTGACCCGACTTCTTCTCAACATCCCGACGTATCTCATTCGGTATTTCATAATTAATAAATTCTAACCTTGTTTCATTACCGAAATAGCTTTTTATAATACCCTCAACTTCCGACCTGATGTCGGAGGTAGGGGATAATAAAGTGTTGAAAAGAATAAGAGTTGTTATTATTATTTTATACATCTAGCGCTTCTCTCCTAAAACATATAACCCACGCCAAGGTTGAACAATTTGGTCTCTTCGCTTCTGAGATCTCTTGTTCTTATCCCGAAGTCGGCCTTAAAAACAACTTCAGGAATCGGTTTAATCGATAGACCTATCATCCAGTACTTATACCGGTTCTTCTTTTCAGCATCCCCTCCGGCTAAAGTGGAAGCTGCTGTGTTGTAATCGGTGTATCTTAAGAAGGGGATGACCTCGGTTTTAATCTTCAGTAGATCAGAGATATTATAGGCAATGTCAAAATAAAAACCTTTAGACTGCCTGAAATTTCCTTTCTCGTAATTGATATTCCCATATTCAAATACTGCATAGAATTTTTTGTAATTATACTGAGTGTGAATTTCAAAAATATCGATCTTATTTGAAGATGTATCTCCGGAAGCTTTGTTATATGTAAACGACCCGCCGAATTTTAATCCCTGCAATCCAAGGTAATCTAGTCGAATATTGTAGAGGGGATTTTTTGCATCTGCCCTGAAACCTTTTCTTCTTCCTCCTCTAATTCCATTACTCTCTGTAAATTTTTCATTATTCAATCCTTCCATGATGGTTACTTTATAATCGAAATCCATATAATTTCCATAAAAAGAAATACCGTTTCCAAACCATGTAGTCGGTATTATTTTATTATGGTAATCCGGTCTTTCAACTCCAAAGAATAGAGGCGGTTCATGATATTCGTTGATTAATCCGATCGAAGGGAGAATAACACCTGCCTGAAAACCGAACCAATCTGCATGATGATAATTGACATAGGCTTGTTCAAGTTCTAATTCTCCCTGCCCGTTTTGAACAAAGTTATGCTCAAGTTCAATTTCTGATTTGAATGACCATTTCTCGGTCCAATTATAACCGACGAACAATACGAATCTGTGGAAGTCCAAGCTCTTTGATGTAAAACCTTTCGGATTCTGTTCCTGATTAAAATGTAATTCCCCATAACCTGCAAAAGTGACTTTTGATTCAAAGAAGTCATCAGTTTGAGATATAAGTCGGGATGAAAATACGGTCAAGATTAATAAGGATAGTAAGTGTTTATTCATTTTTTGTCCTTTTTTGTCAATAATAATATATATTTAGACTAAATATAAATAAGTATTTTATTTCTATCAAGAGAAATCTATCTTTATATCTCAATAAATGTTTAGCTACTTATTATATGGATCAATATTTTTTTGTGCTTACCTAGGTGTGAAATCGAATCTATTTTCATTTAGATGGATCATCAATTCTGTGAAGTGTTGTACGTATTTATACCAGATATGATTATTAGAGAGATTCTTAAATCTCTTATCTCTCTTGGAGGGCGATTCAAATGAAAAATCAGATAAAATTCACAAAATAGCAGGAAAAGCAGCTTAATCTGTGTTAATCCCCGCTATATTTACAAAAATATTTTACTTAAAAGTACAGCCGTACTATAGAAGAGAACTGCAATCTGTCTTTAATCAGGGGAGCGAACTATTAGAACGCTTTTTTGGGTTAAAATAAGAGGCAATCATTTTTCTATTCCCAAAATTTATACGAATTTATGGAGTATCGTTCCATAAATTTGATGATTCTTCTGGAATTTGAGTTTTTTATTCATTTTGATCAATTTTCAAGTAAATTTCATCCTTAGTCACGGAAAGAAATAAGATGTTATAGGTATAAGTTGCAATTTAACACGATAATTTAAAATCTAAACATTCAAAAATATCGGGTTAAATGAAAAGTTGATTAAGCGTGATTTATTAAAATGGTTAACAAGCCATCTAGATAAAATTGAAATCTAGTTAATATCTGGAGTTAACCAGGAAGGAGGGAGCACCATGATATGAAGAAAAACAGCCTCCCTTAATCTCGAGACATTTAAGAAGAAGTGTCAGACTATATCATGACTACCCAAAATACTTCAACAAAGAAAAAGCTTCTGCTTAAAAAATAACTTACAAATAATTCCTTATAGACTAAGAAATACTTTTGGTTATTTCAGTAAAATCATCTTACTTGTTTTTATAAATGGAGCATTGCCGTTTAACGGGAAGGCTGCAATTCTATAGAAGTAGATCCCGCTCGAATACCTGCCTGC
This sequence comes from Ignavibacteriales bacterium, assembly GCA_020059785.1. Classification (GTDB taxonomy): domain Bacteria; phylum Bacteroidota; class Ignavibacteria; order Ignavibacteriales; family Melioribacteraceae; genus DSXH01. The sequence continues at coordinate 4,966 of JAGVBL010000431.1, forward strand.
ATGCCAGTTCACACTATAAGTTCCGGCTCCTTTAATTTGATTTAATAATTCATTAACTCTCTGTCCGAGTATGTTATAGACAGTAATATTCACTTTGCTCTCTGTTGATAATGAATATTTAATTGTGGTTACAGGATTAAAAGGATTCGGGTAATTCTGATAGAGCATAAAACTCTCCGGAATCGTATGCTCTTCCATAATGTCAGTTGGTTCTTCTAATGAAAATTGAAAAACCGCACTAACATTGCTAAACGTATCTGTAGCAGTGACTTGAAAACTTCCCGGATTCTCTCCTGCAGTGAAAAAACCGAAATCGGTTATCGTTCCTCCGGTTGCCTCCCACTTTAGATCCCGCTCAACCTTAAATGAATGTTCCTCGTAGCAGACGGCTTCAAAGACATATGTTTCGCTTATTTTCATTTTTGTGACAGGAGAGATAATAGTAATTCTTTTTACTTCCGGTCTAGTATCTGATATATAAACACTAACTGTGGAAGATTTACCGGATTGTGTATTGGAAGCTGTAATTATTGAAATACCTAGCGCCAATGTGTCGGGAACGAATTTACCCCTCTGATCAATTCTGCCGCGTGTGGCTGAATAAACTATCTCCGGATTCATTATCATTTCATTCTGATCAAAGCATTCTACTGAAAAAATTAAGGAATCCCTTTTTGAAATAGCAATCGAATCCGGAGTGATAGTAATTCTATTAAGCAGCGGTATGTATGCCAGGACAGTCATAGTATCTGCTGCTGTTACCAGTGGGTCAAGCAGGGAAGTAACCCTCACAAATATTTTATTATTATCTGAATTCCCGTCAGGAATTGCATAATTAACATTAAATGAGTACCCGGTGCTGTCCTGTAGCTTCCGCGTAAAATTATTAATGCCGCTAAGCCACCCCCTCTGATCTGTTACAGCTATGGATACCGAATCATCGGGATTGAAGATATTCTGAATTTGTACCTGGACGGAATCATTTCTGCCGCTTGCTGAGTTTTTATTCTCTTCAAGGAAACTTGCAAACAATTTTGCAGGCGTAGTAAGCCAGTTGTCAGCATTCACATTGCCGGCAATATCTCCCGGCTGCGGACCCGAAGAATTCCCCCAGTAATTACCTGATGCATTTATTTTTACAGAAGGATTCGAGGCATTAAGTCCGCCCGGATTATTCCTTTCAATATTATTTGATCTTAACTGCGCCGATCCGCCGCTGATAAAAATACCATTCCCGTTATTATCAGAAATAGTATTGCCGGTAATCTCCGGAGCTGAGTTTTCTATGTTAACTCCGGTAAACCAACATGTGTTGCCGCTTATGATGTTATGCCTTACTATTATTTCACCTGGACAGTCAATAACTTTCACGCCGCTGCAATTACCGTTGAAAGTATTGGCAAGGGCGGTAATTTCATCGGAGCTTTTAATTTCAAGTCCGTAAGATTGATTTTTCAATGACTTGTTCTCATTAATACGAATTGACTGACTACCGAATACCTGAATTCCATTTCCTGCCGACTCGCGCACATCATTAAATGAGAGTTTACCGTTGCGGCTGTAGTTGAGGATGATCCCTTCTTTATTCTTATAGAGTTTATTGGACCTCATTTGAAAAGTATTGCTTACATCGAGCAGAATTCCATTATTATTTTGCTCCAGGGTGTTATTGCTTATTGAGAAAACCGAACAACCTCTTGCTCTTATAGAATTAAGAAGACTCGGCTTAGATGCATTAAGTTTTATTAAGTTATCCCTGAATATGAAGTTCTTGCTATATTGAAAATCAATCCCATTAATAGATAAATAAGTAAAAGTATTTTCAAATATTTCAGAAACAGGAAAATCCATAGAACCTGATGAAATAATACTGAAGTCCGAATCAAAATTATTTCTATATATTTTGCCGCTACCGCTTTCGGATATTATAACGTCCTTACCCTGTCTGAAATGATTATCATAAATATTAAAATTTGTTACCTTGCTGAGATTTACATTTTGTAATGTATTGTTATTTAATATCACTTCGGGTACGTTACTTATATTAAGCTTTGAGAGAGTATTATCATAAAAATTGATTTTTGGAATATTCTCTACAATAATTTCTGCAGAGCCTTGATCCTCTATGATTTTATTTCCTATTAAATTAAATGCCTTAATGGATTTAAATTTTTTATCCAAATTTGTTCTAGAAATTTCATAAACTAAATTATTTTTCCCGTAATTAGCAATTATATTTAAATCTCCCTGATTGATCCCAGGGAACTGAATAACTAAATCACGGTATGGTTGCCAGTAGGAATCATTATTATAATTATTGTCAAAAAAGTAATTATTTCTAATATTGATCTTATTGTCAACCCAAACATTGTTGCCAATATATATAGCCATCCATTGTATGTTATTAAAATGATTCCCTTCAATGGTTAATTCTTCTGTTTCTTTTATATCAATTCCAATATCCAGGGATTCAAATAGATTATTATTAATTACTATTGAGTTTTTATTTTTATTCGGGTTAATTGATAAACTCTCTTTTGTAGTCCCTTTAATTGTAAATCCATCTAGAATGATTTCCCCCTCCCCATCGGGACTCCAGAAAATATATGCCAATAGAGTTGTTTTTTCTCTGCCGCTTCTGCTCTTTAGATGAGATGCTTTTATTAATTCAAAGTATAATTTGTCACCAAATTTCTTGCTCCCTTCATAAGTTCCTTCACAAACCTCAATAAGATCACCCGGATCGCAGGTGTTTACAGCTTGTGATACTTTTGCATAACCGATCGATTTTGTCATATTCTGCACCCTTGCAACCGCAAAAGAATCCATCTTTGCACTTCCCTGAATTATTCCCGGAGGATATTCCGAAGGAGTCGCACTTATACCTTTTGTCCTCCACTTGAAAGTCTTAACGGTATCGTATCCGTATTTTGATCTGTCAAATGCAAACTGGTAAGAGATGCTAAAAGAAACCTGTCCACCTTTCGGTATAATAATCGGGGGAGTGAATGTTGCCTGAAGTGTTCCATTGTCCGATCCGTACTGGCGAAGTATTGTTGTGGGGCCCTCTATTTTTACAAAATTAAGATCCAATTTATCATCTCCCGATCCGGAAGCGTCCATTTCAAAACTGCCTAAAGACCAGGCCGATACCTGATCAGCAGAAAATGTTACGGTCCCTACTCCATAATAAGTATCAGGATGAATTTCCGTAGGGCAGAAAATCTGAGGTCCCTTTGAGCCCGAAACTGTTAAAGTCGGCTCGCCTAACTGACTGAAATGAGCAACCACATTTTTATTTCCATTCATAAGAATGCTCGATGGATTTGCACTCCCAGCTAAATCACCGCTCCAGTTATCAAAAACCCATCCGCCTCCCGGTATAGCTGAAACCGTTGCGGTTTCATTCTTAGAATATTCTCCGGCTCCGTTTACAGTACACCCGCCCAGAATAGCTGCTTGAGGTTGAATACTTGTAACAAGATTATATTTTTCTGCGCCATATCTGATTTCAATCATTCTTTGCGGTGGCGATCCGTATCCGAATATGGCATAGTATAAACCGCTGTTCAATGGTTTATTAAGTCTGCTCTGACGGGTAAGAGGGGCTTTGAATATCACAAACTCATTTGTACCCCATCCCTCCGTATCGGCAATCTCCGGTCCTGCCGTAAACTGATTTGTATTGCTGTCGTAAGCAAATGTTGATAATGACTGTGCCCCGTACGGCCAGCTATATATTAAAAGTGTTCCATCAACATCCTTCATTGCCATCATCTCTTTTGTACCGGGGAGTTCATAGGACTTAATTAATTGCGGATTTGATCCATCGGTGGTGCTATAGACATGGAGCGTTGTTTTGCTGCTGGCAGTCTGAGATAAAATATAATAATTGTCATATCCAAGCAGCTGGTCGTCATTTCTCATCGTATAATTCGTCACATTTAATAATGCAGGCATAACAGGATTTGCTACATTGATTACGGAGATAGAACCAGATGAGACATTGAGCATCCCGCGGAGATAAACCATTGATCTGTTCTTTGAATAAAAAAGGTTTACACCGTTTCCGCCCCTGCCGTTGATATCAATCCTCGATTTCTCCACCGGACTTAATGGATTGGTAATATCCATAATTATAAAACGTGATTTTCCTGTTAAACCTGTTACATAAGGGATTATTAAATATGCCGTATTCTCATCGAAGGACATCGAGTGAATCATCCCGTCGATATCTGTGCTGCTTTTAAGAATCAAAGAAGCCGGATTGGAACAGTCATATATATGAAGTTTTTTATCTGAAGTGGTTAAGTATAAGTGCTGGTTATGATAAAAGGCATGACCTAAATTAATACCGGAAGGGAATTGCAGCTGTGAAATCTTCTGAGGTGAATCGATATTTTGTAAATCGAAAACGTGTAATTCACCATTGAATAAAGGAACGTAAAGATATCTTCCGTCACCGGTAGCTCCTGCGGATCCTTCACCCGAGGGGAGCGGGATGTTTGACTTAAAAGCAAGGGCAGTCGGTATTTTGTCATCTGCTGAGGAATAGTTATTGATTGAAGGGTATTCGGTTTGAGATATTAAGACCGAACTGAATAGAAAGCAAATTAAAAGGAGGCGGAATTGTTTTATGGATGTCATAATTCCCTCTATAGAATTATTAGTAAAAATCGGATTTGTTAATATGAACAGGATTAAACCAGAATTATAATTAAAGTCTACTCACAGAGTCCGCCCGGATTACTCAATAAGCATATCAATACAATTCAATTAAATGAATTTTAGTCAGTTTTTATTACCTCCTGCTATAAACTGACTAAATATTTTATCTGGTCGGAATTCTTGAGTCACATCCGGATTTAAAAGAGGAATTAAAAGAGGGAAGAGATTGAAGGTATGGGTTTGCTGGATTCTCAAAGCAGCACCTTAATTCGGATTTGAAAAGAGAGAAAAAATAATTTAACCATCAATAAATTTATGAATATAAAAATCTGTTAATAAACGGATCAATTCGTAAAGGTTAATTATTTGAATTTATTATATGAATAATGGATTAAAAATTCCACAAAAATCGTTCTAATTAAGATAATGAATGAAAACAGGCCTATCATTAAAACCATCTTAAAAAATAAGCTCCCTTTGTTTATTTTTTAATTCGGAAAATAAAACGGACTGTTACCCGATGCGGCAGGTTAAGGGAATTATAGTGTAATTCCATCAATACAAATTGAATTATGGCTTGACAGAATTCAAAGCATCATCAAATTATTATCTGTTTAGGGGGGAGGGGGGGTACCCCAAATAAATTGCATTTACAAATAAAAAACGAAGCTTTCGTACCTAATTTGTAAATAGAAAGTGAAGTGATGAGTAGAATATCAAGATCAGGTAAATAGATTAAAAGAAACAATAAATTAATTCAAATGCGGGGTTCTTTATTATCTTCGTATACTTATTTGAAATAATACTAAGTACAATAACAGAAAAGAGTATATGTTGATTACCAGAATGTTAATAAACCCGAAACCGAATACAAATAGAATGCTGAGTATAAGTAGAAAAGTATTGATGTAGATTGCAAGCAGGAATAACCTTAAACGTAAAATATTATATTCTTCCTTTTCATCCTTCTCTTTAGCGAATGCAATAAAAAATAATCCGGTCAGAAGAAGCAGTCCCGGGACCTCTTCACCGAAATTATTTGTAATAAAAGTAAAATATTTTGTCTCAATGAATGAAGAGTAGAATGTAAACATAGTGATGTCGAAAATGGGGAGTTTAATTCCGTAATAGAACCTGATTATACCCAGAATCACTCCGGGTATAATCAGTGCTAAACCAATAAACTTCAAAGGGTAGGGTAGAAGAGGTAATCTTTCACTTTTAATAGCAGCCGACTCCTAATTATTCTGTGAAAAAATATAACTGCTTATCGAAGTACCATCCTCTAAAATTATCTCTATATGGACTAACCCGAACTTGTGATTGGCTTTATAAATATATTTCCTAATTCCGGGTATCGTCGAATTCTGCTCAACTGTAACTACCTTTATATTCATGTTTCCGTAAGGAAAATCATCTACGGATGATCTCTGTGTTACTTTTCTTGTAAGTGTCTTCCCGTCGGAGGTCGTTTGAGTATATGTATCTCCAAGCTTTGCTTCATATTTGGCAATTGTGTGAAGCTTCCCGTCAAGAGTAAAATTCTGAATCCCTTCGGTTGATGATTTCATCTTGATCTCAGTATTAATTTTGCCTGAAACATCTGTTACATTGACGGGCAATTTCTTTAAGAAATCCTGCACCTTTGTCGAAGTACCCGGATCGGCTTTTATACCTACGGTTATAACACCCGCGTCGCTTTTGGTGATCTTAATCTCTTCGTTCAAAGGATAAACCTGCGTTCCTAATTTAACCGTAGTACTGAATTTATTTCCGACTTCATTTATCGGAATTTTTGTTTCACCTTTTATTTCATTCGGTTCTGTTTTTTCTTCAGGTTCCACCAGCTTCTTTATCCAGTCGCAGGAGGTAAGTGAAAAAGCTAAAAGTAGAATTGCTAATATTTTGGAGATCTGTTTCATTGCACCCTCGGAGGAAAGTTTATTTTCATATAGAACTTAATTAACGGTAGATCGATTATCAATCGAAAAAGTTTTTAATGTGATCTGGATTTGTTTAATGAAGATATAATATCTCAGTATAACTAAACCTTGAAGGTTACAGTTCTGTATAAAATTCACCAACCTTCAAGGTTATCGCTCAATCATTCCGACTTCTTAATTCGATTTTCATTCTTACTTTCTTTCAAAATGTGATTGCAGATTGAAAGTCAAATCGGTAATTTCCACTCAGTAAAATATGTAAGAATTTATTATGTAGTATTTGAATTAAGTTATTCGTTTTATTAATTCCTTTAAATATCTGTTCTTGTTTTTTCCTTTGCTGAATTTATTTCCTGCTATACGTCGCCTTTAAGTATGAATTAATAAATTAAGGTGGCAGCATGAAAAAGTGCAGCTATTACTTTTTCTTTTCACTCCTTTTCCTTTATACGTTAAACCTCGCTCAGAGCAGTAACTGGGAACTTCAAAGTCCTCCATTCACAAGCGCAAATTTAACAGATGTTTTAACCTTCGGTGATAATAATATTCTTTCTTTCGGCGACGGTGGTAAAATAATTAAATCAAACGATGGCGGAAATTCATGGTCATCTGTCACTACACCGATATCTGATAAGATCAACAATGCTTTTTTTATCGATCAGAATACCGGATGGATTGTTGCTGCCTCCCGGATATTTAAGACTACCGACGGCGGATCAACATGGAGTGAGCAGAATGACGGAACTTCCGCGACCCTCTATGGTATCGATTTTATCAATGCAACTACCGGATGGATTGTGGGTACCAGCAGAACAATTCTTAAAACAACTGACGGCGGGTTAAACTGGATAAGCCAGATCGCATCACAGTCACTTGTATTTTTATATGATGTCGATTTCGTCAATCAGAATTTTGGATTTGCAGTGGGATGGGGCTCCGAAGGACAAGTCTATAAAACAACCGACGGAGGAAATAACTGGACACCCGTAAGCTTAACCGGCACCTGGCTCACAAAAGTCCATTTCCGGGATCAGCTAAATGGTTATGCAGTAGGTTGTCATAGCAATTATATCTCCGTTACAAGCGACCCTTTTATGGGGACAAGTATAAATGTTAGTTCTCCAAAGCTTAAAGTATGGAAGACAACAAACGGTGGTGTTGACTGGACAAGCACTTACTGGGAATTAAGCGGATATTTAAGAGGAATCAATTTTAAGGATAATAATAACGGTATCTTCGTTGGCGACGGCGGAGCAATAATAAAAACCATCGACGGCGCACAGTCTTTTTCTTTTATAACAAATCCTGCTATTCCTCAGATTACTTATAATGATATTGCATATACAAACTCTTCACATATACTTGTTGCAGGAAATTTCGGTTATATCTTAAAATCTTCTGACAACGGTGTTACCTGGATAGTTAAAAATGGAAACGGAACAACGAATAGTATTAATTCCTGCTTCTTCCTAAATCAGCAAACAGCCTACGCATGTTGCAATAATGGTGTTGTTCTTAAAACCACAAACGGCGGCTCTGTCTGGCTGGCACAGACAGCAGGAGGAACTCAGTATGATGATTGGTACTCAATCTATTTTACTGATGAGCAGCACGGGTGGGTAGTCGGTGAAACCGGAAAGATGCGGTATACTACCAATGGTGGTACTACCTGGACTAATAAGTATACTTCAAATAGCTGGACGATTAATGGACTCTGCTTCAAAGATCAGAATACAGGTTTTGCTGTTGGAGAACATGGAACTTTATTAAAAACAAATGACGGAGGAAATAACTGGTCGAAGATTACTCTTAGCACTACTAATACACTTTATGGAATTCAGTTTATCGATAATAACGGCTGGATAAGCGGAACAGGTATTGTTATTAAAACTACTGACGGAGGGCTTAATTGGACAGTGATTCAATTAAGTGAATATCAGAATACATTTTTCTATTCGGTTTGCTTTATTAACTCAGATTTGGGATGGCTTTGTGGAAGCAATGGTTCCTTGCTTAAAACAACCGACGGCGGACAAACCTGGGTGAAATACTTTAGCGGAACAACAAATGATCTAAGGAAAGTTTACTTCTTCGATCAGTATATCGGATGGGTTACAGGAGTAAATGGAATTGTGCTTAAAACTGTAGACGGTGGAAATAAATGGGGTGAAATAAGAACCGGTATTAACTACCCTACAAGTCAGTTTTCATCTTATTGGGAAGGTTTTAAAACCGTTAAATTTGTTGATCCCTCTAACGGTTGGCTTATGGGATCTAACGGATATATTATTCGGACAACTACAGGCGGCGGACAAATAATTTTATCACCTCAACTGCAGTTGCCTGCCGATAAATCAAAAGATATTCCGATTTCAACTGCATTAACGTGGGAGAATATTAACGGTGCTCTATCATACGAGCTTCAGGTTTCTAACTTTTTCGATTTCCGTTATGCTAATACTTATGAGCTTACACAGAACTCTCATACACTAACTGGGCTCGACAATAATAAACTATATTACTGGAAAGTGAGAACCAATTACGGTTCTGAGAAAAGCAGTTGGTCTCAGGTTTTTTCATTCACAACCCTTCCGCAGAATATTAATGCTCCGCAGACGCCAAATATTAATTACCCGGTAGAAACAGAGGATCTGTACCCCGTTTCATTAAAATTTCAATGGGCACCTGTTTCACAGGCAATTGATTATCACCTGCAGATCGCAACGGATTGGAATTTTCAATCTGTTATTTATAACAAAACTAATATTACTGAAACTTGGATTGATATTACTAATCTGGATTACTTGACAACTTATTATTATAGAATAAGGGCTCATAATACTTATGGTTATTCTGGCTACTCAAATCCAGGTAATATGATTACTGAATCAAGAAACTGGCACGCATTTAGATTTGATAACTGGGATTATATAAAGGATCTCTACTTTATTAATAAAGATATAGGATTTATTGTTAATTCCTACTTTATAAGAAAAACCACGGACGGCGGTATCTCATGGAGAAGAGTAGAACCCTATTTAAGCGGTTATAAGCAATGTAATGATATTCTATTTACAGATCAGATGAACGGATGGGTCGTCTGCGAAGGAGGACGTATATTGAATACAACCGATGGCGGTGAAACCTGGAGTGAACAAACAAGCGGCATTACAAATAGTATTATCAATCTCTTTTTTATTAACTCTTCTGAAGGGTGGTCTGTATCACCATATCATGAACTCCTCAAAACTACTGATGGCGGAAAGAACTGGATTAAATATACAATCCCTGGATCCGGGAGTATCTATTCGCTCCATTTTTTTGACAACCAGAAAGGAATTGCATTCGGCTATAAAGCAATTTATCGGACAACTGATGGAGGAGTTACCTGGAACAGTACTGATTCGGAATTAACTTTATATAAATCATTCTTCTTATCTTCAACGGTTGGTTGGGTTGTCGGAACTAACGGCACTATTTGTAAAACATCCAATGGAGGAGAAACCTGGGTTAGTCAGCAAAGCGGTGTTGCTGTTGAATTAAATGATATCTATTTCTTTGATCAGAATATGGGAATTGTAGTCGGCAATAGCGCTACTATATTAAAGACAACTGATGGAGGTCTCTCCTGGAGTCAGGATATAAGTGGTGCCAATCAAAGAAGGAATTTTTATTCCCTTCAATTTATCTCCTCAAATGTAGGATGGATATTGGGATGGCGCGTTTTACTTTCAACAAATAATGCCGGAGGCTTTACATCTGTTGACGATGAAGATAATAATTCGTTTTATATCCCTAATGATTTTGTTTTATATAATAATTATCCAAATCCATTTAATCCAGCAACTGTAATTTCATTTTCGATTCCGCGAAGTTTATTTGTTGAAATAACGGTTTATGATATACTGGGTAGAGAAGTAAAAAATCTTATTAGAGAATTTAGGAATGGAGGAAAATATTTCATTGAATATGATGCGTCAGGTTTAAACAGCGGGATCTATTTTTATAAACTTAAGGCAGGAGATTTTGTTCAGACTAAAAAGATGATTTTGCTGAAATAGTATAATCGATTCCGTGATTAATTAAGTAAATTCTAAGGATTAATAGTATTCTCATACATTCTGTTTTAATCTGTTTGATCTGTTAAAACTTGTCCCGCTTTGCGGGATCTGTGTGCTATTTTCCCACGGAAGACGTGAAACGAGAAACGCAAGACGGAAGATGAATGGGGCTAGAAGTAAGAAAATTTATCCTGAGCTTTTTCTTGTTCTTCCGATAACTAAGAACAAAGTACTCAGAACTAAGAACTGTATCATTCCTTCTTTCCTTTATTTGATATTAAAAAATAATCTTATACTCTCAATCATTTTTTTTACAAAAGATTCTTTACTCTCTAAATACTCCTCCATTTTCTTTAAGTTAATCGCCTCTCTCTCTGCGATCACTTCTCCGAAATCATTTACTAATTCAGGCTTTTTCTTCAGAATACTTTTTATATCAACTTTACTTATTTCAAGCGTTACCGATTCCATATCAGCTACAACTGTTGCACCTCTTTTCTCACCGGTAAATAACGACATCTCACCAAAAAACTTTCCGGGCGAAAGTGTGCCCACCTTTACTTTTTGATTATCCTTTGCCTCTATGAACACATCGAGAAGTCCTTCTTCAAGCACGAACATCGACTCACCCGGCTCACCCTGCTTTATTATCAATTCACCGGGTAAATGGGTCATCTTCTTTGATGATGCTGATAAATTATTCAAATCGGTCTCTGAAAGTAAACCGAAAATCTTGAGATCCTTTAGTATGTTGTATTCAGTGTTAATTCCTTTTATACTAAGTCCTGCAAATTGTAAATGACTTTCTACCTTCGACAATACCTTATCTTTTATCTCTTCGGGAGAATATTCTTCAAAAGGAGTGAAATAATATACGATACTGTATTTATTCACATCACCCGAAAGAGTGGTAAGAAGAACTTCCGGTTTTCGTTTATAATTTTCAAAAGTTTCATTTAGCGCATCCATTGCCGCAGCTCTTAAAATTCTTTTTGCACGGTCTGCGCTTATATTCTGATTAAGCCCAATTGTCACATTAAACCTGTTTTCATTACCAGATGAAGTGAAGTTCTCTACAACGAATGAATTCAACCGGGAGTTTGGGATTATGAGATCAGTGTCATTCGCCGACCTCATCCTTACCGACCTGATATCAAATCCGGTTATTCTGCCTGTAAAGTAGTGGTTCTCCGATGAAGAGTGTAGTTTAATCCAGTCGCCTTTCTTGAATGGACGGACTGACTGAATAAATCCTGTCTTCGACAGTCTAATAATATAAGGTCTTAAATAAATTGTGATTGAAAGAAGTAGTAAATAAATCAAGACAACTAGAAAAGTTACGGTGATTGCTTTGATCTCAATTATAATGAATCCGATCGAAGTAAAATAGATTATCGTTACAATTATATCTTCCAGCCTGCCAATAAGTCCCGGCTTTATCTTCTTCTTAAATTCACTTTTCCATAATATCAATCTAATCAGTTTACTTAAGAGGTATGCGCCGGTTAAATAAAATATAATTATCATCCCGTATAAGAAAATCTTATCAAGTAAATATTCCTTTCCTGAACCATCAGGTATAACAAATACTTTGGATACCTGAATTATTAGTGTTATAAGGAATAATATGAAGACTAGGGAAGTGACTAATTTTCTGTTTGATGCCATTTAACATCCTCCAAAAACTAAAAGGAAATATTCTAACCTGCATTCAAAATAAATTTATTTTATTAAAAAAGAAAACAAATCGAATAATCATTGGGAGAATAAGAACGATCAAATTTCATAAATGCGACCAATCATAGATCTTGTCATTAAACGAAAGCAAATTATAATCATAAGGAAATGCCTATATAAATTTAAAATTATTTTATTATAATAACAGATAAATATTTGGATGCAAAGGAATAAATAGAATGAATAGAAATACTCTGCAGGAAGAGTACCAAATAAATCCGGAGCAAATTAATTTCTTTAGAGAAAATTCATTTGTAAAATTGAAGCAAGTTCTACCACCTGAAATAGTCTCTTATTACAATACGGTTATCACTGAAAAGGTTAATCAACTCATTAAAGTAGATCTCCCCCTGGAAAAAAGGGATACATACGGAAAAGCTTTTCTTCAGCTCTTCAATTTGTGGAGAGAAGATGAATTAATTAAAGAGTTGGTTTTCAGCGAGAGAATAGCAAAAATTGCATCTGACCTAATGGAAGTAAAAGGAGTAAGATTATATCACGATCAGGCATTATTTAAAGAAGCAGGCGGGGGAATAACTCCATGGCATGCCGATCAGTATTACTGGCCACTTTCGACCGATAAAACTATTACCGCATGGATTCCTCTACAAGCTGTCCCTCTTAATATGGGCCCTCTAGAATTCAGTGCCGGAAGCCACAGGCTTCTATCGGGTAGGGAGTTATCAATTAGTGATGAGAGTGAAATTAAATTGAAGGAAAAACTGAGAATAAATGATTTCAAACATGTAATTGAACCATACGATATCGGCGAAGTAAGTTTCCATTCGGGCTGGATTTTCCATCGTGCCGGAGCTAATACAACTGATCAGGTTAGAAAAGTAATGACGGTAATATATATGGATAAGGATATGATTCTCAAAGAACCCGAAAACGATAATCAGAAACTTGACTGGGAAACATGGTGTCCGGGTGCTAAAGTTGGAAAAGTAATCGATACACCGCTAAATCCGGTTTTGTTTGATTAATTCATACTATATATATAATGGAATGCAGTTTATAATACTGCATCCCATCTTGAAGTTTATTTTATGGAGTTTTCTTGAATACAGTTGAAATATACTGCGTATCAAAATTTTTGAACGATGTGACAGTTGATTTTACTTCAACCCTGCTTATTGTATTTTGACCAATGCTCATTGTTTGGAGCGAATGATATAAATAAGTGTATGTGCCCACTACGGCTTTCCCTTGATTGGAGGCTGTAAAATATTTTGTGTAAACGGGTTTTAGAGTCAAAGTACATTTTGAAGTCTCTCATCAAAAGTAACAGATAAATGAGAAAGAACCAACGCC
>JAGVBL010000079.1 GCA_020059785.1 Ignavibacteriales bacterium
ATAAAAAATTCTATTGATTATGGTAAGAATAAAAATGCACACGATTCACTTAAAGTTATTTTACCTGCAATTGATAATGGTGATCAAAAAGCATTGGCACTTTTATATTTGAGTGAGTCAGCATTTAATCTTAATAAATACGCAGAGTCAGTTCAAGCAGCAGAAAATGTATTAACTGTAAAACCAAAAATTGAAAAGTGGACAATCCCTTTTTCCTATTTTCTTCAGGCAAAAGCTAATTGGAAGGTTGGTGCAAAAAGTGAAGCAAGGGATTTTTTGTCCAGAGCCGAGTCCGAAAACAAATATGAATTTCAGAATTATATTCAATCTCTTATTGAAAACCTAAAAAGGAAGCTCAAGAGAGCTTAGACTTCAAGAAAATCTTCCTTTTTTGCAATATTTCAGTGCCGTTTAATTGATTATTGATGCCGATTTAGATAATTTTTTGCGCAAATTTTAAAAAATATGTTAAAGATTGCTGTTTTTGTTTCAGGAAGAGGTTCTAATCTAAAACAAGTTTTTTTCAAAGTTCCAAAAGAAAAACTTGCAATATTATACGTAATTAGTGATAAACAGGATTGCGGTGCTGTTAAATTTGCTGAAGAAAATAATATTCCTGTTTTTTTTGTAAGCGATAAGGTGAAAGAAGGTTACGTTGACTATCATTTCTTGTTAAATAAATTCCTGAAATCCGAAATTGATTTAATTCTATTAGCCGGTTTTCTTAAAAAGATACCTGATAATTTTGTGGACGCATTTGATGGTAAGTTAATTAATATCCACCCTGCACTTCTTCCCAAATACGGCGGTAAAGGAATGTATGGATTAAATGTTCACAGAGCTGTTTTCGATGCCAAAGAAAAATTTTCAGGTGCATCAATTCATTTTGTAAATAAAATTTACGATGACGGTAAGATTATTGCTCAAAGAAAAGTTGATGTTAGTAATGCTAAGAGTCCTGAGGAAATTGCTGAACTGGTTTTACAGGTTGAACATGAATTATTGCCCGGTATAATTGAGAAGTTTTGTGATAATAAAATAATTGTTGATGGCGGGGATATAAAGATAATTGATTAAAACGCGGAGAACTTTTGAAAAAACTTGCACTTATAAGCGTATCAGATAAAACAAATATAGTTGATTTTGCCAGAGAACTTATCCAATTAGATTATGAAATATTAGCTACAGGTAACACCGCCAAATTATTAAATGAAAATAAAGTTAGTTGCACTGAGATAAGCAATTTCACATCATCCCCCGAAATTTTTTCCGGTAGAGTAAAAACACTTAATCCCAGAATTTTCGGTGGAATTTTGATGCGACGTAATAATGAAAATGATCTTAAAGAAGCTTCTGCCAATAACATTTTTCCAATTGATATCGTTTGTGTGAACCTCTATCCTTTCCCGGAAGTTGTCAATAGAAACGATATTTCTCACGAAGAAAAAATTGAAAATATTGATATAGGCGGACCAAGTTTAATACGTGCAGCTGCCAAAAATTACGAGCATGTTTCAATACTTACTGATCCGGATCAATATGAATTATTTATAGAAGAACTTAAGAATGGTAAAGTAACCTTAAAAACAAGAAAGCTGTTAGCATATTCTGCGTTTGCTTATACATCTTATTACGATACATTGATTGCAAACTACCTTGAAGAAAAATTTCAGTTACCCGGAAAAGGTTTACGGATTAATTATAGATCATCTATTAACTTAAGATACGGCGAAAATCCGCATCAGAGTGCATTTCTATTCGGCAACTTTACGGAATATTTCGAAATACTTAACGGAAGAGAATTATCATATAATAACATAGTAGATCTTGTCTCTGCAGTTGAAATTATTAATGATCTTGAGAGAAATTCTTGTGTAATTGTAAAACATACAAATCCATGTGGTGCTGCTGTTGGAACTGAACCTTCCGATGCTTTCGAATTAGCACTTTCATCGGATCCCGTTTCGGCATTTGGAGGTATTGTTGCTTTTAATGAAGAGATCGATCAGAAAACTGCTGAGAAATTGAATGAAATATTTCTTGAAATTGTTTGTGCACCTTCTTTTTCTGAAAAAGCTCTACAGATTTTACAGCTTAAGAAAAATAGAAGAATAATAAAAGTAAAAAAGTATCCTTCGCCTGAAGAATTACAATTTAAAAATATTCCCGGCGGAATTCTTGCTCAAACAAAAGACAATTCCAACTTCGATGAAATTTCGCTAAAACTTGTTACTGATAGAGAAGTCTCGCCGGATGAACTTTCTGATCTTAAATTTGCCTGGGTTATTTGTAAGCATACAAAATCTAATGCTATTGTTTATGTGAAGAATAAAAAAGTATTGGGAGTGGGAGCGGGACAGACTTCTAGAATCGATTCGGCAAAAATTGGAGCTGAGAAAGCAAAACAGTTTGGTCATGATCTTAACGGAGCCGTTGCTGCTTCGGATGCTTTCTTCCCTTTTTCAGACGGGGTTTTAGAAATTTCTTCCCATGGAATTACAGCAATAATTCAACCGGGCGGATCTGTTAAGGATGAAGAAGTAATTAAAGCAGCAAATGAAAAAAATATTTCTATGTTATTTACAGGAATCAGAAACTTTAAACACTAAGAGGCAAAATGGGAATTTTTGATCTATTCTCCACAGATGTTGCCATCGATCTTGGCACTGCTAACACACTTATTTACATAAAAGGAAAAGGTATTGTTCTAAACGAACCGTCGATTGTTGCTTTCGATCGGAATTCCAAAAGAATTATTGAGCTGGGTAATAAAGCTAAGGAAATGCAAGGCAGGGAACATCGCGAGATTAGAGTAACAAGACCAATGAGGGATGGTGTTATTGCCGATTTCGAGATAGCAGAAGGAATGATTAGAGCTTTCATCAAACGTGTAACACCAAATACATTTGCAAGTAAAAGAATTGTAATAGCAGTGCCGAGTGGAGTAACCGAAGTTGAAAAAAGGGCGGTTAGAGATGCTGCGGAACATGCCGGTGCAAAAGAAGTTCATCTTATTGCAGAACCAATGGCAGCCGCAATTGGAATTGGAGTTGATGTTGAAGCTCCCGTTGGAAATATGATTATTGATATTGGCGGTGGAACAACTGAAATTGCTGTTATTGCATTAGCAGGTATAGTAAATGAAGAATCAATTAGGATTGCCGGTGATGAAATGAATAATGCTATTATGCAATTCTTTAAGAAGAATTATAATCTTTTAATAGGTGAAAGAACCGCAGAAGCAATTAAGTGCGAAGTTGGTTCCGCTGTTCCGCTTAAAGAAGAAGTAACTATTCAAGTTAAGGGAAGGGACTTAGTTGGTGGTATCCCAAAAACTGCTGAGGTAAGTTCTGTTGAAATTCGAGAAGCATTAAATGAAAATGTTGCTCAAATTATTGACGCAATTAGACAAACTCTGGAAAGAACTCCGCCGGAACTTTCTGCAGATATTTTAGACCGTGGTGTTATGGTTACCGGTGGTGGAGCTTTACTTAAGGGATTAGATGAAAGAATTAGAATGGAGACTAATCTCCCTGTTCATGTTGCCGATGATCCGCTAACGGCAGTTGTACGCGGTGCCGGTAAGGCAATTGAAAATCTAAATAAATATTCTAAGGTGTTTATTCGTAAAAGAACTTACTAATGTTAAATTTTTTACGGCGCTTCATATATCAATTCAAAGAATATTTTCTATTAGTAATACTTATTGTAATCAGTCTATCTTTACTTGCAAGTAACGAAAAACCCGAAATTAAAAAAATTAGAACGTTCGCTTTAGGAAGTTTTGCCGCAGTTAACAATCTTCTCAATTTCTTCACCGGTGTTTTTTCAACCGATCCTTCCATAGATCAACTTAAAGAAGAAAATGCAAAGTTAATGCTCGAATTAAATAGACTGCGTAAACAGGGAGTTGAAAATCAAAACTTACGCAACATGTTGTCTGTTCCTGATACCAGCAAATATGATCTTATTGCTGCAGATGTAATTTCTAAATTGGTAAATAAAATCCAGGGTAATATCATATTAAACAAAGGTGCAGATGACGGAATACAGGTTGGAATGCCGGTCTTAAATTCAAATGGATTGGTCGGTATAATTTCCGATGTAACTGAAAACTTCTCTGTAACCAAGACTCTTTTTAATAGTTCTCTTAATATTGCTGTTACAGTGCAGAATATTAATGTTGACGGAGTTCTAAGCTGGAATGGAAATGAACTGATAATTAAAAATATTCCTACTACATACGAGATTAAAGTTGGGGAGAAAGTTGAAACATCTGACTTCAGTACTTTACTTCCGCCGAATATCCCGATTGGTGTTATTTCGAAAAAAGAATCTTTAGCATTAGGATTGTTACACACAATTTATGTAAAACCTTTTGCAGATATCCGTTCTGTTAGTAATGTCTATGTATTAAAAGTGGTACCCAGCAAACAAATAAATCAATTAGAAATGAACTTGATGAAGTAAATGATTTGGAATTTTGTAAAACCGGTTTTAATTTTTATTCCCCTTGCTGCATTACAGTTAGTGGTTATTCCATTAATTTCCATTTACGATATATCGCCTAATCTTATAATAATTC
>JAGVBL010000100.1 GCA_020059785.1 Ignavibacteriales bacterium
AACCGGTTCGGGCGGTAGAGAATATTTACTTCTTTTTATGGGTCAAAGAAATTTTGCCGGAATGAATGATACGATTAAATATAATACCAACCAGGTTGATTCGGAGGATCTACGCAGAGCTAAAATGGTGGAAGCTTTAAAAGCCGGACTAACAAAATATATTTTTAAATCACCGGTTGCAGATAGAATGAAAATTACATTCACGGATGGAAATGGTGATTCCCCCGCAACAGAAATTACAGATGACTGGGATTCGTGGGTGTTCAGAACAAGTCTAAATACATCTCTTAGCGGACAGCAGACAGCTAAACACGGAAATATCGGGAGCTCTATTTCAATAAATAGAATTACAGCAGAATCCAAAATTTATCTTTATGCATCATTTAATTATAACGAGAGTAATTACGATTACGGAGATACAAAAATTACCAGTATTTCAAGAAGACAACACATGTCGGCTTCATACATCGGTTCAATTAGTGGGAACTTGTCATGGGGATTATGGTCATCTCTTACAAAATCAACTTACAGTAATTTAAGCCTGGCTTTTAGTATAGCACCCGGGATTGAATACAATTTCTTTCCTTATTCCGAAGCTAACCAGAGACAGTTCCGTGTGGAATACAGAATTAGTATGAACTATAATAAGTATGAACTGGAAACTATATATTTTAAGAAGCGGGAAACTCTGTTAAGTCATTTGTTACGCTTTTCGTTAGAGTTGATTGAACCATGGGGAAATGCCGGATTCCGATTAAGCGGTTCAAACTATCTTCACGATTTTAATCTCTATTCATTAAGTACAGATGGATTTATTTCTGTTAGATTGCTAAAAGGATTTTCATTTGAAGTGCGCGGCGGATATTCAAAAATAAACAACCAGTTAGCACTGCCCCGCGGTCGGGCATCACTTGATGAAGTATTATTAGCCAGGAAAGAAATTGCTACACAATATTCTTATAACTTTGGAATAGGTATTTCTTACTCATTCGGTTCAATTTATAATAATGCGGTTAACTCACGGTTTGGTGATTGATACAACTTATTAGCCGCCGGCTAAGAGTTAATTGCCATTATACTTTAGCAATAATTTTTTAACACTATCAATAGAAATTGATTCGGCTATTCTTCCTTTGAATCCCATTATAGTTGTTGCTGCAAACAACGAGTTATAAATTGCTTCCTGTGTAGCTTCTTCTACCGCCTGAAATAAAATTGTAATTGCATTGTTATCAATAAGATCCGGTATTTCATTTATTTGATTTACCGGTTCGTGAGGAATTTTATAAGCTGTAGAAAATGCTATTGCATAATCTCCTGATCCGTTGGACATAACAGTAGTGGTACGTCCCATTCCAATAAATGATCGCTTTGCTAAACGCTTTAGGTTTTGTGTTGCAAGAGGTGCATCGGTAGCAATTACAATTATACATGAACCATCCTCCTTCCGCTTCACTTCTTCATGCTTTGTTTCTTTTGTGTACGGAATTCCATTTATAATTAATTCCCTCCCGAAATTTGTCTGAACAAGTACTCCCACCGTGTAAGTTTTATTACCGATAGTTGCCAGTCTTGATGACGTTCCAATTCCCCCTTTTAATCCGAATGCAACCGTACCGGTTCCTGCACCAACAGTTCCTTCTTCAACCGTTCCGGATTTTGCCAAAGTAATGGCATCAATAACATCCTGTTCTGTTACATTCATTCCTCGTATATCGTTAAGATATCCGTCGTTAGTTTCTCCAACAACCGCATTAACCGAACGCACTTCTTCATTACCCGACAGATTCAATAAATAATTTACTGTTGCCTTTAAGGCAGTGCCTACGCTCAATGTGTTTGTAAGAATTATAGGCGACTCAATATTCCCAAGTTCTTCAACCTGGGTATAGCCGGCTAACTTTCCGAATCCGTTAAAAACATAAATTGCAGCCGGAACTTTTTCTTTGAATACATTACCATAATGTGGTAAAACAGCAGTAACACCGGTTCTTATATTCTCTCCCATAATTAGAGTTTTATGTCCTACCAGAACACCCGAAACATCTGTAATAGAATTTAATTTTCCTCGCTCCATAGTTCCTACATTAATTCCAATTTCTTTAGTACGGAATTTTTTGTTCATTTCCTGAGAATTAATAGTGTTTGAGAGTATTAAAACAAACAGAATTAAATATGCGTGTTTCATTTTTATCCCGTTTTAATATTGATAGTAATTCATTATTGAAAAGAATTAATATTAGTCTTAAGTTGGTATCAAATGTAAATAAACAAAATCTCTTTTTCGAATCTCTTTTCAATAGGGAAATTGATAAATGACAGTAAAAGAAATTTTAGCGGAGCTTAAGAAAAATGGAAGTGAATACAACCGTCAAGGAATGAAGCGATTCGGTATTAATGTTGATAAAGCATTCGGTGTGAATGTTCCTGTTATGAGAAAATTAGCTAAAAAGATTGGTAGAAATCACGCGCTCGCATTGAAACTGTGGGAAAGTGGTTATCACGAAGCTCGTCATGTTGCAACAATGATCGCTGATCCAAAGCTGACTACTAAAACACTTATGAATAAATGGGTTAAGGATTTCAATTCATGGGATATTGTAGACGGGTCGTGTTCAAACTTATTTCGCAAAACCGATCATGCTTATGAAATGATTCCACGATGGGCAAAGAGTAATGCAGAATTTGTACGCCGGACCGCTTTTTCGATGATTGCCTATGTAACTGTTCATGATAAAAAAAGAAGTGATGAAGAGTTTCTCCAGTTCTTTCCGCTAATAAAAAAATATTCAACCGACGAAAGAAATTTTGTAAAGAAAGCAGTCAACTGGTCGCTAAGACAAATTGGTAAAAGAAGTCCATTCCTTAGAGAACACGCTATTAAACTTGCAGAAGAAATTAAAATGATTGATTCAAAATCTGCGCGGTGGATTGCGAATGATGCGTTGCGAGAGTTGACAAACCCTAAAACGTTTATACGAAACAATATGTGAATAAAATGAAAACTGAAAAACCACTCTTCTTCGAAGAGGAAAGATTGAACCAGAAATGGAATCTGTTTTTAATTACTCCGGTTTGTGTCGGGTTTATTTTGTTTCAGATCTATTCTCTTTACAGTCAACTGATTTTAAAACAACCGGTCGGCTCAGATCCGCTGTCGGATACATGGCTGATTGTAATGTCGTTCATTGTTATTCCTTTAATGATTTTTCTAATGTGGCTCTTTTATGTTATGACACTTACGGTAAAAGTGGATAACAAAAAAATTTTCATTCGTTTTTACCCGATCATGAAAAGAGAAGTTATTATCGAAGATATAGCTTCGTTCGAAATAAAAGAATTTAATCCGATCATCGATTTTGGCGGTTGGGGATTACGTTATTCGATACGATGGAAAACAACGGGTTATATTATGAAAGGGAAGGTTGGCGTTCACATACATCTGAAAAACGGAAAAAATCTGCTGATCAGTTCCGAAAGAGCTGATGAGTTGTATCGTGTTATAAAGAATATTACCCAGGGACCGCAAAAGTAAATTAATTAATATAATAGAACTCGCGGATTTCACGGATCAAACAGATTTTCGCGGATTTTTTAGTTGATTACTTTTGCGACTGTTTCACTCATTCTGCACTTCAAGTTCAACAAGTTTGGAAGATACGCCCGGCAGTACCGAAACTTTTCTGGCAAGCTCATTGTTTTGTTCTTCTGTCCCGCAAATCTCAAGTATCAATAATCCAGAATCAGAGCAGTTATCAAGAACGCCATCGTGCAGACCCAAACGAGTTTTAATTGTGCATCCCCACCCGGTTAATATCTGCTGAACCTTAACAGCAGAATCTTTTCTGTTGCCGATTAAAATTAAAAGAATCGATTTTTTCATTTCAACCTCAATTTCGTAAAAGTACAAGCCCAAAATAACTAAAAAATGTTAAAAACGATAAATATTGAGTATAGGAAATTATTTATTGATAAACAGTAAAAATATCTTGACAAAAGGAAAACAATTTATTAGGTTGATATCAGAAAATCAGTTGTAAGATTAATAGAGGGGTTAAAATGAAATCATTAAAAGAAAACTGGATCGTAAAAACAGTCTATGCATATCTGGATCTGATCCTTAAGTTATTTCCTATTCTTGTCTTAATATTTCTTTTTGAGATTATATGGAAAGCCGTAGCAATTGGAAGGACTACACTTGAAGAAATTGATTATTTCAAGATACTTAGCAATAATCCGGCGCTTTTGAACTCGAGTAATATCTGGCTGGTATTGTTAATCCTTCTGATGGACGTTATAATTCTCTGTAGTCTTTACATCTCTTTGAGAAAACTAACAGCCTTTATCAAAAATGTTTTTGAAGAAAATCCATTTATTGAAGAAAACGGTAAGTATCTTAAGTTCGTCGGTATAATTACAATTATACTTACGTTTATCTACCATTTGTCCAAAGTAATAAGTATGCCGGGCATTTCACTACCGGTTTCCTTTTTTACAAATTTGTTGGTTAAGTTATCAAATCTTATCGGAATTATTTTTAATCCCTTCTTAATCATTGGTATGTTTGTATTTGTCATCGGAGAGATAATAGTTCATGCAGCAAAACTAAAACAAGAAAACGACTTAACCGTGTGAGGCGACTATATGATAAGAGTAAACCTTGATGTTATGATGGCAAAACGAAAAATGAGTTTAACCGAATTAGCAGAAAAGGTGAACATTACAATGGCAAACCTTTCCGTTCTAAAAACCGAGAAGGCACGGGCTATTCGTTTTTCAACACTTGATGCAATTTGTAAAGTGCTCGATTGTCAACCGGGCGATATATTAGAGTATTTACCTGACGAAGGGAAAAAATAAATTGAAATTTTATTTATAAAAGATTAGGTTGATAGCAGAAAAAGAAACTATTTAGGAAAGGACATTAGAGCTTTCTACTTTTTATATAACTCATAATCGAACAAAACTCAGGGGGAAAAATGAAGTCCCGCGTATTATTCTTCTCATTTATTTTATTCGTCGCCTCTTTTAATTTAGCTCAAAACAAATCTCAGAAATTCAGTTTAATAGGAACAGTCGTAGATTTCAAGTCGAATGAACCACTTGTTGGTGTATCTGTACTGGTTATTTCGAGAGAAAGCGGAAGTCAGATTGCGGGTGCAGCTTCTGATAACAAAGGGAATTTCAACGTAGAAAATATTCCCGAAGAAAAAGTTAAAGTTCGATTTTCAATGGTCGGTTATCAGTCTCAATTAATCGATTCTGTTGACATTTCGAAATCATCGCGTATCGGACTTATTAAATTGCTGGGAACAACAATCGATCTACCCGAGGTTGTTGTTAAAGCAATTAAACCGGTTATTGAATTTTATGCAGACCGACAGGTTATTAACATGGATCGTCTTCCCGGTAATGCCGGATCTGTTACCGATGCGCTTAAAAACTCCGGACTTGTGGAGGTAGAACCTTCTACAAATAAAATTACTGTCCGGGGTCAACCGATAAAAATTAAAATGGACGGACACGAATATAACATGCCCGCAGAAATGCTTGCACAATTACCCGCTACCATGATTGATCAGGTTGAAGTGGTTCTTGCGCCAGGAGCAAAGGAGAGTGCGGAAGGGGGAACATATATTCTGAACCTTATTACAAAAAGAGAAACATTCAGCAACTCAAGCGGCATGGTAAATCTAAGCACTTCATCTAATAAAAACAGTTACGGCGGTGCTTACCTTAATTATAAAGTTGATAAGTTCAATTTCTTCGGACAGGCATACGGAAGTTATTTCGCAATGAAAAATTTGAATGAATCCGAGCGATATGTTTACACAAGCCCTAATATGTATTATCAGAAAACAATAGGGGATGGTAAAAACACTTTTTATTCCGGCTACTTCAAGTTCGGTTTCGATTATGATTTTGATGAGAATAACTCAATGACATTTTTCACAACTTATAATGGTTATAAGTACAATTCAAAGAACGATGGCAACTCATTTGTCAATAATCAAAGCAATATTTTTCAATACAGCTACAACAGGATAGGGAATAACGTTGGTGTTAATAACAGTCTTTCTTTCTATGGGTTCTATAAGAAGAAATTCGCAACCAAAGGAAACGAACTTACATTTGATGCTATGCTTACACTTTTTGGTAACCCAACAAATGCAGACATGAATCTAAAGTATAGTAATAAAATCAATGCACCGCAGCTCCAGAAAAGTAATTCAGACGTTAATGCAAAAACATTAATCCTAAAAGCCGATTATGTCCTTCCAATTAACCTCAACAGACTGGAAGCCGGATACAATCTTACATACAGAACCAGAACCAATTATTACTCAGTTGAGGATTATATGTATCAATTCTCTGCATGGAGAGATAGTCTTAACCTTAGCAACGAATTCCGTTATAACGAATTAATCAATGCTCTCTATGCATCGTATGCACATAAATTAGGTGACTTTGATGTTAAATTTGGACTGAGAAGCGAGTACCTGAATACAAAAGGAAATCAGGTAACACAGAATATCGAATTCTCCGAAAACTTTTTAAGCTTCTTCCCCAATCTTAATGTAAGTTACAAGATAAGTGATTTATTCCAGCTTTCGTTTAATGTATTCAGAAGGGTTACATATCCGCAGATATTTTACATTAATCCATTCAGACAGTACACTGGACCGAATACATTTTTTGCCGGTAATCCTAAATTGAAACCGACATACCTCAATTCGTATGCAATTAATCTCTCGCAATATCTTAGCGTGTTTTACAATTATACAACCGGTAGTTTTACTTCTGCAATGGCAACCGAGAACGATTCAACAATCGTTTCCACTTTCCTCAATCTCAATAGCGAAAAAGCTTACGGCGTTAATCTTACATTACCATACTACAACTCGCCCATGATGCCGTTTCATCTTCCGGATTTTATAAGTTCGTTTTACGTTTCTTTTAATTACAGGTATGCCAAGCAATCGGGGCAATACCTTGCAGAGGATTTATCATTAACAAATAAAACATATACGCTCAATGCTAATCTTGGTCTAAAACTCTGGTACGATATTGATGCAAATATTTCTTTATACTACATGCCCAAAATTGAAAATAGAAGAACAATAAGAAGTGAAATGAAAAACGTTTCTCTATATTTTAACAAAATGTTTATGGATAGAAAATTACGCGTATATATTATGATTAATGATGTTCTTAACGCTCAAAGAGGAAATAATGAATCGATTGGCGGGAACTACTATACAAGAAGTTATTACGAGATGCGTAACAGCCGGAGTATAGGAATTGGAATTTCGTATATGTTTAATGACTATAAAGAAAGACGCGATAGAAATATTGACGACGGAAGAGATGCTGCGAATAGAGGATTTTAGTTTATTGATCGCATTTAGGTAAAACAACAATTTTGCAAACCCGGCTTTGTCCGGGTTTTTTTATTGCCCCGCAGCATAAAAATAATTCTTGCATAATTATTCATAATAATGTATAATTATGCCCTCAATTTTAAAGACTTTGTAAATGATAAAAATTGGTATAGTTGGCGCGGCGGGTTATTCGGGACTGGAATTGATCAAGTTGCTTCTTAATCATCCGGAAGCGGAGATTTATAACCTTTTTGGAAATAATTCTGTAGGTAACAGAATTGAGGAGATCCATCCCTCTCTAAGAGGAATGATTTCAAAAGAAATTTTATCATTCGATGAAAAATTACTTGCAGATCTCGATCTTTTGTTCGTTGCATTACCGTCTGGACAGGCAATACCTTATGTAAAAAGTGCTTATGAAAATGGTGCAAAAGTAATTGACCTTGGCGGGGACTTTAGGTTAAATGATCCGAACGACTACAATAAATATTACAAACATGAACATACTGCCCCCGACCTTGCAAATATTGCGGTTTATGGACTTAGTGAATGGAACGAACTGGAGATTAGCAAAGCAGCAATTGTTGCCAATCCCGGATGTTACCCTACCAGCATTCTACTTCCTCTTATCCCATTACTAAAAGAAAACCTAATGGATAGAGATTTTATTAGTATTGTTTCTTACAGTGGAACATCCGGCGCAGGTAAATCCTTATCTGAAAACATGATTTTCTCGGAAGTAAATGAAAGCGTAAGAGCATATAAAGTCGGTAATCACCAGCATACTCCGGAAATAAAAAGATATTTATCAATGTTCGGTTGTTCTGAGCCGACATTCTCTTTTGTCCCGCACTTGCTTCCAATATCAAGAGGAATATACACTACAATTCATGCAAAAGTGAATGATAATGTGAATGAAATATTATGCATGGAGATATTTAATAAATATTATAAGCATGCCCCGTTTGTAAGAATAATCTATCCTCAGATTCCGGAAATAAAAAATGTAACTTATACAAATTATTGCGATATCGGTTTTTCGATTGATAATGGTATCATTACTATAATCTCAACAATAGACAATCTAATTAAAGGAGCTGCTGGTCAGGCGGTTCAAAATATGAATATAATGTTCGGCATAGATCAAACAGAAGGAATTCTAAAATGTTCAAAGAAGAAGTATCTAAAAGTACAATCGGTATGAAGACAAAATTACCACTGGGGTTTAAATCCGCCGGTATTCATTGCGGTATAAAAAAATCCAGAAAAGACCTTGCTTTAATTGTATCAGATTATCCGGCTGCAGCTGCTGGAGTTTTTACTCTAAATAAAGTTCAGGCAGCGCCGGTTATACTCAGTAAAAAACATTTGAAGGAAAGTGATAATTTTTATGCGATTATAGTTAACAGCGGTAATGCCAATGCATGTACCGGCGAACGCGGTTATTTTGATGCAGAACAGATGACAGAACAAACCGCAGAGCTTATTGGTGTTAAAAAAGAAGAGGTACTTGTTGCTTCAACGGGCGTAATTGGTGAACCGCTACCAATGGAAAAAATAATAAACGGGATTTCAGCAATTAAAAATTATCTGGCTGATGGAGATGAAAAAGATGCTGCAGAAGCAATTATGACGACCGATACTTTCTATAAAACCGAATCATCATCATTTATAATTGATGGTAAAGAAGTTACAATAAGCGGAATTGCTAAGGGTTCCGGAATGATTCATCCAAACATGGCAACAATGCTGGGATTTGTTACTACTGATGCTGCAATTGATAAAGATCTTTTACAGGAGATGCTGAAAAATACGGCAGATAAAACGTTCAACAGAATTGTCGTTGATGGCGACACAAGTACAAACGATATGGTTTTAATGCTTTCAAATTCTGCTTCGGGTGTTGTGATAACTAAGGGGAGTGATTCACAGAAAACATTCGAAGCAGAGCTTTTTACTCTACTTAAAAAACTCGCAATTGATATTGTTAAGGACGGAGAAGGTGCAACAAAATTAGTGGAAGTAAAAGTTGAAGGCGCACTTACAGAAGAAGATGCAATTAAAGCTGCTAAAACAATTGCACTCTCACCATTAGTAAAAACTGCTATCCACGGTGAAGATGCAAATTGGGGTAGAATTATTGCTGCTGTAGGTTACTCAGGAATTGATTTCGACCCGGATAAATTCGAAATATTTATTAACGGAACACAAATATTGCAGAAGAATTATATTGTTACTCTACCCAATGCAGTTGCCAATCAAACTTTAAAAAGCGATCAGATTGAGTTGGTTGTAAAATTAAATCAGGGGAATGAATCTGCAAATTGCTGGACTTGTGATTTTTCAGAAGATTATGTTAAGATAAACGGGAGCTATAGATCTTGACGACGGCAACTTTCAAAAAAGAAGATGTTCTTATAGAAGCGCTTCCTTACATTCAACAATTTGAAGGTAAAACCTTCGTAATTAAGTATGGCGGCGCAGTAATGGAAGATGAAAATCTTAAAACGATGATCGCTAAAGATGTTACTCTGCTTAGAAAAATAGGGATTAATGTTGTAGTTATTCATGGTGGCGGAAAAGAAATTACATCGTTATCAAATAAACTTAACATTCAGACAAAATTTGTAAACGGACAAAGATACACAGACGAAGAAACGCTTAATGTTGTTCAGATGGTTCTTGCCGGATCAATCAATAAAGATATTGTAAGAAGAATTAATATCCATGGCGGACGAGCCGTTGGTATAAGCGGAATAGACGGCGATATGATAAAGGTAAAAAAATATGATAAAGAAAATCTGGGATTGGTAGGTGAAGTTGTAGATGTAAATGAAACGCTAATAAAAAATTTACTGAAAGACGGTTACCTGCCCGTTATTGCTCCTATGGGAATTGATAATTATGGAACAGTTTATAATGTAAATGCTGATATAGCTGCCGGTTCTCTTGCCGGTGCAATTGATGCCGCAAAGCTTGTCTATATGAGCGATACTGAGGGAGTGATAATAAATGGAAATCTCGTACCCCACTTAACAGAGAAGCAGATTTTGGATTTCATCAAGAATGGAATAATAAACGGCGGTATGATTCCAAAGGTAGAATCGGCATTGAATGCTTTAAATGCTGGAGTAAACAAAGTTCATATTGTCGATGGAAGAATTGAGCACGCACTCCTTCTCGAAATTTTTACCGAAGAAGGAGTCGGTACCGAAATAGTTTGTGAATGATTACAGTTAGACTTGAAATGAAACGATAAGGTGATTAGGTTCGAATTAACAATAAACTGGAAAAGTTATGAGCAAGAAATTAGAAGATATCAATAAGCGACATTCACTTATTAAGTCGATTATTTCTGCACAGGAAGTTTTTAATCAAACACAACTGGTAAAACTTCTTAAGCAGAATGGAATAAGGGTTACCCAGGCGACTTTATCGAGAGACTTAAGTGAACTGGGAATTGTTAGAATTCCAACTCCGAATGGAACGGTATATCGCGTCGGTGAATCCGGAACTCAATCAACTATTAAAAATAGAATAGCCGAAGAAGTTATATCAATTGATTTCAATGAACAGCTTATTGTAATTAGAACATTTACCGGTCGCGCTCAGGGTGTTGCTGTCTTTATTGATAGCCAGAAAATTCATGATCTCCTTGGCACTATTGCCGGGGATGATACAATACTTATAATTCCACGATCCATAAAAAAAATAAAAACGATAATAGAACAATTAAAAATAACTTTAGGAATAACGTAAAATGAGTAAGAACAAAATTGTTGTAGCATATTCGGGCGGATTGGATACATCCGTTATGGTACACTGGTTAAAAAATAATTACGATGCCGAGATCATTACATTTACCGGCGATCTAGGTCAGACTAAAGAACTGACCGGTTTAAAAGAGAAAGCATTGAAATCCGGTGCATCCAAGGTTTACATTGAGGATTTACGAAAAGAATTTTTAGAGGACTATGTTTATCCTTCACTTAAAGCCGGAGCTATGTACGAAGATGCCTACCCGATGGCTACTTCAATTGGAAGACCATTACTTGCAAAAGCGTTAGTTGACGTTGCATTGAAAGAAGGTGCTAATATGGTTTCGCACGGATGTACAGGTAAAGGAAATGATCAGGTTAGATTCGAAGTCTCTGTTGGGGCTCTCGCTCCGGATCTTAAAATTATTGCACCTTTACGCGAGTGGGAATTTAAATCCCGTGAAGAAGAAATTGAATATGCTAAAAAACATAATATTCCTGTCGCCGCAACAAAAGAAAATCCTTATTCAATTGATGAGAATTTATGGGGAACAAGTATTGAATGCGGTGTACTTGAAGATCCGATGGTAGCACCGCCGGAAGATGCATTTCAATCAACAACTTCACCGGAAAATGCAAACGATAATGGTGATGATGTTTCAATTGAATTTGTTGAAGGAATTCCGGTTGCAGTAAATGGCCAGGAAGTGGAAAGCATTTCGCTTGTCAAATTTCTAAACGCTGTAGGCGCTAAGAATGGAGTTGGCAGAATCGATCTTGTAGAGAACCGATTGGTCGGAATAAAATCGAGAGAAGTTTATGAAGCTCCCGCTGCGTCTATATTACACTTTGCTCATAAAGAATTAGAAAGACTTACACTCGAAAAATCTGTTATGCATTACAAGTCAATTTTAGCACACGAGTTTTCAAATCTTATATATAATGGACTTTGGTTTTCACCGTTACGCGAAGCCCTCTCTGCATTTGTAGATAAAACACAGGAGAGAGTAACCGGACTTGTAAAAGTAAAGCTTTACAAAGGAACACTTAGAGTTATGGGAAGAACATCTCCTTATTCGCTATACGATCCGGCACTTGCA
This sequence comes from Ignavibacteriales bacterium, assembly GCA_020059785.1. Taxonomy (GTDB): domain Bacteria; phylum Bacteroidota; class Ignavibacteria; order Ignavibacteriales; family Melioribacteraceae; genus DSXH01. Next base: position 12,241 of record JAGVBL010000100.1, read on the forward strand.
ACTTACACCGCAGAAGACCAATTTGACCATAAAGCTTCTGAAGGGTTTATAAAAATTTATGGATTGCCCCTGAAAACTTATAACCGTGTAACTCAGAAGGTAAAGAGCGAAAGAAAAAGTGCAGTTGCATAAAAATATTAGTGGAACTAAAAGTAATTAACAATTATTAATCAGTAAAATCAGTTTTAATCTGTTAAGTCTGTGATCTATATTTAAATAACTAATTACTTTTTGTTCATCTCCGGAATAAAAAATGCCGACATGGAATAGCCGATTCAAAAAAGAGCTTGATAACCAAGCTCTTAAATTTTCCTCTTCCATTGAAATAGATGGAAAACTCTTTAACGAGGATATTAGCGGAAGCATAGCACATGTTAAAATGCTTGTTAAGCAGAAGATAGTTTCATCTGCTGAAGGTAATAAAATTGTAAAAACTCTTGAATCGATCCGTAAAGAAATTTCATCGGGTAAGTTGAAATATAATTGGCAAAATGAGGACATTCATTCATTCATAGAAGAAGAACTTACGAAAAGAATCGGCATTACAGGTAAAAAACTTCACACTTCACGCAGCCGCAATGATCAGGTTGCACTTGATGAGCGGCTCTACGTTAAAAAGGAAATCCTGTCATTAAAAAAAATTATTACCGGTTTGCAGAAGGTACTTCTTAAGATTTCTATTAAACATAAGGGCACAATAATTCCTGGCTACACACATTTACAGCGCGCACAACCGGTTCTATTTGCGCATCATTTGCTTGCATACATCTGGATGTTTGAACGCGACATTGAGCGTCTTAACGATTGTATGAAGCGTGCAGACAAATCACCGCTTGGCGCAGCGGCGCTTTCCGGTACTACAATTCCGATTGACAGAAATTACTCAGCAAAATTACTTGGGATGAAAGGAATAGTTCTAAATTCACTTGATGCTGTTTCGAGCCGCGATGTGATTATAGAATTAATAAGTATATGTTCAGTCATAATGATGAATCTGAGCCGTCTGTCTGAAGAGCTTGTACTGTGGAGTTCCCAGGAATTTTCATTCGCTCAATTTGATGACTCGTTTGCAACCGGAAGCAGTCTCATGCCGCAGAAAAAAAATCCTGATATTGCAGAACTTGTAAGAGGTAAAACCGGAAGAGTTTACGGCTCACTAATCGGCATTCTCACAATAATGAAATCTCTTCCGCTCGCATATAACCGGGATATGCAGGAGGATAAGTATCATCTCTTAGAAGCGGTTAACACAACAAAAGAATGCTTGCAAGTTACCGCCGGTTTATTAAGTCATACAAAATTTAATAAAGACCGTTTTGAAAAAGAGCTAAACGGAAGTCTATTGCTTTCAACTGAATTGGTAGACTACCTTGTTCGTAAAAATATTCCGTTCAGAGAAGCGCATAATATCGTCGGAAAACTTGTTGAGCTTACAGTATCAAAACAAAAAAAACTGAATGAAATTACTCTTGCCGATTATAAAAAGATTTCACCCAAATTTGAAAAAGACCTTTATAATTATCTTACCGCAAAATCGAGCATCATAAATAGAACTTCTAAAGGAAGTACCTCATACAAGGAAGTTGAAAATCAGATTAAATTCTGGACGAAAATACTCCATTAATTATCGGCAAGATTCAATAGATTCTTAATTTAGTATAGCTAACTTTTCAAATTAATTTTGAATCAACTTCTTTATATTGCACGTCAAAATAAGGTCACAATTAGGGGAATTCAATGCATGCACTAGAAGTAAGAAATCTAACAAAACGTTTTGGTTCGTTAGTTGCCGTTGATCAGGCATCGTTCGAAGTTCCGGAAGGTTCAATATTCGGACTTATCGGAAGAAACGGAG
>JAGVBL010000215.1 GCA_020059785.1 Ignavibacteriales bacterium
CAAGATAAAATCATTATGTCGGTTCCAGAAGTTCATCACGTTCTAGGAAAAACTGGAAGGGCAGAAACTCCTACCGATAATGCTCCTCTTAATATGATCGAAACAATCATCCTGCTCAAACCAAAAAGCGAATGGCGTCCTGGTATAACGAAGCAAGATATTGTTGCCGAACTCGATTCAAAATTACAAATTCCCGGAGTGCGTAATGGTTGGACTCAACCAATCATCAATAGAATTAATATGCTTTCTACCGGCGTAAGAACAGACATTGGATTTAAAATCTTCGGTCCAAATCTCGATACACTTGAGACATACGCTATAAAAGCAGAAAATTTATTAAAGAAAGTTAATGGCGCCGCAGACGTTGTAGCAGAACGAGTGCAGAACGGTTATTATCTCGATATTAATATTAAACGCGGAATTGCAGCTCGATATGGAGTTAACATCCGCGATCTTCAAGAGATAATTGAAACAGCAATCGGCGGGCAGAATCTTGGAATTGTAATAGATGGAAGAATGCGCTTTCCATTAAGGATGCGTTATCAAAAAGATTACCGTGATAATGTTGAAGAACTGAAAAGTTTAATTGTGCCTGTTGCTTTATCAAACCCTATGTCTTCTCAATCAACTTCAAGTTCAATGGGTGGAGGCGGAATGAGTAAAAGCAATTCCAGTGGAATGTCTTCATCAATGGGAAGTTCAGGCCAAGCAAGCGTTATTCCGCAAGCACCGTCTATACAAAATAATTTTTCACTAACAAGTACAAATCAAAACGCCGTTACTTATTTGCCCATGTCTGAATTAGCTGATATAAATTTAGTAACCGGACCCCCAATGATAAGCAGTGAAAACGGGATGCTGCGTTCAATAGTTTTTATGAATACACGCGGGCGCGATATGGGCAGCGTAATGGTAGACGCTAAGAAGATTATAGAAAGTGGATTAAAATTACCTCCCGGCTATTCTTATACCTGGAGCGGCCAATACGAAAGTAAAGTTCGTGCTCAACAATCAATGCAAGTAATTATGCCGGTTGTATTCTTGATAATATTCTTGTTACTTTATTTCACTCTCAAAGATTATTTGGAAGCAGGAGTGGTAATGCTCTCGGTTCCTTTTGCTCTCATCGGCGGAATGTATTTGATCTTTATACTTGGATATAATTTTTCAGTGGCTGTCTGGGTTGGATTCATTGCGCTATACGGAGTAGCTGTAGAAACAGGTGTTGTAATGGTGGTTTATCTTCATGAAGCACTCGATAAAAGATTAAGAGCATTTCATAAAGGAGAGAGAGAACATCTCACAAACAATGATATTTATGAAGCTACTGTGGAAGGTTCCGTTCTTCGGCTTCGTCCAAAATTAATGACTGTCGGAACTTCTATGGTAGGTTTAATTCCTATAATGTGGGCAACCGGAACCGGCTCGGATGTTATGAAGCCATTAACTGCACCTCTAATTGGCGGATTACTTACAAGCGCTATTCACGTCCTTGTTGTTACGCCTATACTTTTTGCAATGATGAAAGAACACGCGCTCAAAAAAGGAACATTGAAATTATCTAAAATGGCTGATTGGATGAAGGAGGGAGAATAATATGAATGGAGAATTGAGAATTCAGAATGGAGAATTGAGAATTCAGAATGAAGAATTGAGAATTCAGAATGGAGAATTGAGAATTCAGAATGGAGAATTGAGAATTCAGAATGGAGAATTGAGAATTCAGAATGGAGAATTGAGAATTCAGAATGGAGAATTGAGAATGAGAAAATCTTTGCGCAACTCTTTGCTTTTCTCTACTGTCTTTGCGGTTACTCTTTTCTTTTTATCTGTTAATTTCGCAAAAGCTCAATCAGTCGATTCTTTGGTCGCGGAAGCTGTAAGAAATAATCCGCAATTAAAATCATTACAATATAAAATCACCGCATCGGAAAAAAGAACTGAATCTATCAATACTTTACCGGCGCCAAATTTATCAGTTGAGTTTTCGCAAGTGCCAACTAATTCGATTGATATTCTTAATCAATCCAACTCAAACAACATTGCTCTTTCGCAAATGTTTCCTCTTGGTGGAAAGTTAAATGCAATGGCTGAAGTTGAAAGAAAAAATACTCTGGTTGAAGGCAACAATTATGATATATACAAAATCAATCTCACTGGCGCCGTAAAAATGTCTTACTACACACTTTGGTTGTTAGATCGAAAGATCGATGTTCAGAAAAAAAATATTTCATTAATTAACGATGTAATCAAATCAGTTGAATCTTCATATTATACTAACAAGATCAATCAAGCCGATGTGCTTACGCTTCAAAGTGAAATCGCATCTAACGAAACACAGCTATTAATTCTTGAAAAACAGAAAGAAGCGGAGATTTATAAACTCAATAAACTGCTTGGTCGTAATCTTGATTCAAAGGAAGTTTATGCAGTTAATGATTTCCCAGCAGATATTCTTTCCTTATCCCAATCAAAGTTGGAAGAACTTCTCGGTTATTCAAATCCATCTCTTAAGAAAATGGGAAACATGATCGAGATGAACAAGGCAATGATTGAGGCAAACAACCGGGAGCTTATTCCCGATCTTATGGTTCAAGGAATGTTTATGCGAATGCCTCAAGGAATGATTCTAACTTCTAAAAGTGATCTTTCAATGCTCAATCCCAAAACCGAAACTATGTATTCTCTGATGTTCTCAATCAATCTTCCATTTGCACCCTGGTCAATAAATAAATATAAAGCCAGGGAAGAAGAATTATACGCCGGTATCAGTAGTATTGAATTTGAAAAGAATGATATGCAGCGCGAAATGACATCACAGTTAAAAGCAGCTCTTGTTAAATATAACACCGCTGTTGATTTAACCAAACTCTACAATGATAAAGTTATTCCGCTTTATACTAAAGCTGCCGAATCGCAAGTATCAGCATATCAAAATAGCAGAACCGGTGTTACAACCGTTATCGATTCTTACCGGATGCTATTGATGCAGCAGATGAATTATTATATGTCAAAAGCTGATACTCAAATGTCTCTTGCAGAAATTGAAATGATGATCGGAACTACTCTTAAAAAGTTATAGGTGTTACTATGAAAAATTTTATAAGAACAAATCGAGGAACAAAAATGAAAATAGCAAGATATCTATTGATTCCGTTAATCACTTTTTCTTTAGTTCTCTCCGGATGCTCCAAATCTGAAGAGAACGGTAAGCATGAACATGAGGTTGTAAAGAAAGATGGATATTGGACATGCACGATGCATCCGCAAGTTCACATGGATAGACCGGGTTCTTGCCCCATTTGCGGAATGGATTTGATTAAAAAAGTTGCAGATGAAAAAGAAGACCCGGTAAATGAAAAAGACATGGCTAATATGATTTCACTTAGTCCTAAGAAACAAGTTTTAGCAAATGTTTCAACGGTTGTGGTGAAGAAAGAAAATCTACAAGACCAAGTAACTGCTTACAGCTATCTGGATTTTGTTGAGAACAATCGCAAAACAATTTCAGCGCGGTTCAACGGAAGAATTGAAAAACTTTTCGTTGACAAAACCGGCGACTATATAAAGAATGGTCAGCCATTGTTTGAAATATATAGCCCGGATTTGGTGCAAGCACAAAATGAATATTTAATTGCTTTGAATAATTCATCAAACTCTAATTCTCTTTTGAAAGCTTCAAGAAAGAAATTGGAAATCTTTGGTTTGACTTCGGAACAGATTCAAACTCTTGAAAAAACAAAAGAAATAAATATTACGCTTACATACTATTCACCAATCAGCGGAACTGTTATTGAGAAAAAAGTGCAAGAAGGTGTTTATGTAAACGAAGGCACAGCAATTTACGATGTTGCAGAACTTTCAAATCTTTGGAATATTGCTGAAGTTTATGAAAATAATTTATCAAATGTAAAAGTTGGAAGTCCGGTAAAATTACACTTACGCGCCTATCCCGGCGAGGAATTTAACGGTAGAGTTACTTTCATATATCCTGTCATTAATTCTCAGACAAGAACCATTAAAGTAAGAAGTGAATTTTCTAGCTACAACGGAAAGCTTAAACCGCAAATGTATGGAGAAACAGTATTTATCAATGCTGGCGGTCAAGGTTTACTTGTTCCTTCCGATGCTGTAATAATCGCCGGTAAAAGAGCCGTTGTCTGGGTGAAAACCGGTGATGGAATGTTCGAAGCTCGTAGCGTTCAAATTGGTAATCGCTTTGGGGATAAATATCAAATCATTTCGGGCATATATGAAGGTGATGAAATCGCCGCAACTGGTGGTTTCCTTATTGATTCTGAAAGTCAACTTAAAACCGGAATGCCAACCGGGCATCAACATGGCGGTTCAACTCCCGTTAAGAAAAAATCTTCCGATGAAATGGAAGGGATGAAAATGTAATAATGTTCGCAAATAATATTCATAATCTAAAAGGAGAAACACAATGAAAAAAAATAATCTATCAACAATTAAATATGTATTTCTGGTATGTGTCTCGCTTCTTCTAATCACTATGGAAATAATAAACGCACAAGAAGCCAAACCAATTGAACCGGCAAAACATAAGCATGAAATGAAAGAAACAAAATTAATGGATGTGGTTGATTCCAGCTGTATTCGTAAAGGTGTCATTGATCTTAATGCAATTGATAAAAATAAAGATGGCAAAGTTTTCCAAGATCAAATGGATTGGAATGTAATTTCCGATAAACCCGGTAAATGCCCTTTGTGTAAAATGACATTGAAAGAAGTAACAGTCAATGAAGCTAAAGAGAAACTTATTAAAAACGGTTTCAAAGTAAAGTAATAATTAATCATAATATCATAACCAATAGGAGTAACACAATGAATACAATTAAATCATTCGCTAAAACTGCAATGATGCTTTCTATAATGTTTCTTTTTAGCATTACTGTATCTGCTCAGCATATGAATGGCAGCGGAAACGGAAATGGTATGGGAACCGGCTCTCAAATGCAGAATATGCAAAACATGGGAGCTAAAATGGGCGACATGCAAAGCATGATGACTCATATGAATCAACTCATGGATAAAAGTGGTAAGATGCTTTCCATGATGCAAAACCAAAAAGATCAAATGGGTATGTCATCTCAAATGACCGGTATGATGCAAAATATGAATGACATGTCTAAAAACATGAAAAACATACTCGATCAGATGAACTCCATGATGGGTGATCAAAAAATGATGGATAACCAAGATATGAAAGAACATATGAAAGGCATGACCGACAATATGAAAACAATGATGAAAGATTATGACGGCATGCTCGACAAAATTCAGAAACTACCAAACCAAATGAAGAAATAGAGATAAAATGAAAATTAAAAGCATGTTCCTTTTAATTTTTTCCGTCATTCTTTTTAACGGAGTATCTGTTGCTCAAGAGGGCTGGTCGGTTACGACCGGCCTTCAATACTCCGGCGGAAATTATTATTATAATAATTATAGCAAACTCTTTTCCTTTTACGGAGGGGTTCGTTATCAAGCGGAATATTTCAGCTTGAATGTTACAGCACCGCTTATTTTTTCGAATAACAATTTACTAAGCCAATCCGGTGGAATGATGTTACCAATCGGTGGTACCTCTTCCAACAACAATAATATGATGGGAAGTAATACATCAAGCAATAATACCGGTGGAATGATGGGAGGAAGTAGCGGTGGCAGTATGATGGGAAGTAATGGAAATACTTCCAATTTATATATGCCTGGTTCTTCATCTTCTATGAACTCAACCATTGGTCTTGGTGATATTTATCTCACTGGTAATTATCAATTTTATTCCGACTATGAAAATAGTTTTAATGCATTGATCAATTATCAAATTAAATTTCCAACTGCAAGTGGAATGACAAACATCGGCACCGGCAAATATGATTTTGGTGCCTCTATCACATTACGCAAAGGTTTTGATTCCTATCTCGCAATTGTTGATTTGGGATACCTAAACATTGGTGATCCAACCGGAATTACTTACAATAATCCATTTACCTATGGAATTGGTTTTGGTAAATATTTCAATGATGGCAATTCATCGCTGCTACTCTACTATCAAGGTTATACAGAAATTGTCTCTGGTTACGCAGCACCACAGCAGTTATCGCTTGGTCTTAATCACCGGTTAAGTTCAAATCTAACTCTTGCAATTATTGGTGGAGTAGGTTTATCTAAATTTTCTCCAGCACTCTTGGCTTCAGCCGGTGTAATTTTTTATTTATGAAAGGAAGTCTTGGTTGACTTTCTTAAATGGAATTGGAAATAGATATGAAAACAATTATATGCCTTTTACTGTTTGCAACTGTTGCATTCCCACACGGCGGCAAAGATCATAAAAAAGAAATAGCTGTTAAGCAAGATACTATGACAATCGTTGGCAAAGATACAATTGCAATTAACGGTGTTTCTAAAAATATGATTGGAATGAAAACAAACCCGGTAATTTCTAAAGAAGAACCAATGAATTTAAATCCATCTGAACAACTCTTTGAACACCTGCACAATAAATTGGTTCACTTTCCAATTGCTCTTGGTGTGTTTGCCTTTTTCCTTACATTGCTAAATTTCAAATGGAAGAATTTCGATCCCGCTATTTTGATTTCTATTCTTATCGCACTTTTATTTTCTATTGGGGCATTCATAACCGGCAATAATCAATCGGGCCCATTTATAGGAACAGCAAAAGAATGGATTGTGAAACTTCATCAAAATTTTGGTCTTGCAGTTATTATTAATCTGTTCATTTGGACTATCTTTTTGATAATTGATAAACTGAAAAAATATGCATGGATAATTGGTCTAATCGTTTTTATTCTAATTCTTTCCGCTGGTTTTCTTGGCGGCGTAATTGCACACTAAATTATTTATCAAACAAAATTTATAGGTGAACCTAAATACTATCTGATTTTATCTAATTAAAAATTACGATGGGACATTTTATATAAAATAAATTCAACTCGGAGGTTACATGAAACAAAATATGTATAGATTATTATTGCTGATATTTCTCTCGGCAATATCTCTCTCAGCTCA
>JAGVBL010000310.1 GCA_020059785.1 Ignavibacteriales bacterium
CAACTGATCCTTCAGAACCTTCGATTTTATCTCGAGGTTTGCTAAAAAGTCTTCAATTTTTGTTTTATCAATATCGAGATACTCTTTAGATAATTCAATAAAATTTTTATCAAAGCCGATTCTGCCGGCAACTTCAAAAGCATAACTTGAACCCGGAATTCCCTGATTAAATCTGTAAGTAGGCTTTAGATTCTCAGTATCGAATTCCATAGAAGCATTCTGAAAGTTATTTAACTGATTGGCAACAATTTTAAGTGCACCATGATGTGTAGTTGCAACAACCCTGGCACCTTTATCGCGCAGAGTAATCAAAATACCGGCTGCAATAGCAGACCCTTCTGTGGGGTCGGTTCCTGTTCCAACTTCATCAATTAAAACAAGTGAATCTTTATCCGAACTATCAATTATTTTCTTAATATTAGTAAGGTGGGAACTAAACGTGCTCAATTCATCTTCAATCGATTGAGCATCTCCAATATCAACCAGAACATTATTAAAGAAATGAAGATTTGAATCCGGATGAACGGGAACAGGAATGCCAGATTGTGCAAGCAGTACAATTAATCCAATTGTTTTAAGAGTAACAGTTTTACCGCCGGCATTAGGACCTGTAATAAGAACAACTAATTCCTCATTGAACTTAATATTAAGAGGGACTGCATTTTCAAAACCGATTTTTTTAAGAAGCACCGGGTGCCTTGCTTCAATTAGTTCCAGTGATTTTGTCATATCGAAAGTAGGGCTGGCACCAATAATTTCAATAGAATAATTAGCCCGGGCAAAAATAGAATCGAGTTCTGATATTGAGTCGAGTGATTTTCTAAGTTCGAAACTTATCTCACCAATTTTTACGGTAAGATTTTTTAGAATTTTTTCAATCTCCCTTTTCTCTGCAAAGCTGAGAGAGAGAATTTCGTTATTAAGTTCCAGAGTTTCTTCCGGTTCTACATAAACTGTTTGACCGGTAGCAGATTCAGAGTGAATGAAACCGCGTACATGCCGCTTATGCTCGGATTTAATTGGTAAAACAATTCTTCCATCTCTAAGTGTAATATATTCTTCCTGAACAAGGTAAGCATCACTAAGCTGCTTAAGAAGTTTATTTACCATTTTACGTAATTGCGTTTCTTTCTCGCGAATTTCAATTCTTATTTCTTTAAGCTTTGGAGAAGCATCATCGCGAATCTCGCCGGTTTCTGTAAATACCCGTAATATCTGGTGTTCAAAAACTTTATCTACAAATAAACTGTCGCGCAACTCAGATAATAAAGCAACTTCCGAACCACGGGTTTTTAAAAATTGAGATAACTTTCTTGAAACTTCGGCAAGTTTTAATACTTCCAGTATTTGTCTTGATGGAATTATTGTTCCTTCAATTCTGGAACGGGATAATGTTTCTGTTAAATCCGGAATATATTCAAGTGGGGGGAGATCGTTTTTAATAAGAATTTCTTTTGCTTCTGTTACACGTTTACCATCTCTTACCGCAAATTCAACAGAAGTGAATGGAAATAGTTTTAAAATTTTATCCTTACCATTATCAGTAATACAATAACGTGTAATATAACTAAGAACTTTACTGAATTCGAGCTTTTCTAATGTCTCCCGTGAAATCATAATTATTTTATAGTATCGTTTTTAGATGAAGAGATACCATCTTTATCTTCAATAATGCTTTTAATAATATCTGCACCTTTTTCTCTTTTTCCCATAACAAGGTCAACTGAAGAAGGGATAAGATTATAAACTGATTTATAGAGTAATGAATTATTGCCGGTATTTTTATCGGGGAAACTGAATATTTTCAGAAACAAAAATAATCCGCTGAGGAAAAAAACAATCTGGACTATACCGATAATTCCGCCGATAAACTGGTTGATAAAGAGGTTTATTTTATCGGATGGATGGACAAGACGTTTAATAATTGACGCAATTAAAATAGTAACAAGGAAAATCAGAATACCGGCTATAACGTTAGAGAAATATTCGTCTTTATTAAAAACCGGTTGAATAATATTTCCGAAGTCATCGGCAAATTTATAAGCAAGAAAAATTGCAGCAATAAGGCCGATCAAACCGATTATTTTTCTTATTAAACCGTCCTTAAAACCCAAAATAAAGCCGATTATTGCTGCAGCAAAAATTATATAATCGATGTAATTCAATTACCGCTCAATATTTTTTCGACAATTTCTTTAATAATTTTCCCATCGGCTTTACCTTTAAGGTTTTTTGCTGCTAATGGCATAAGCTTCGGAAAATCCTCTTTTGTTTTAGCACCAATTTCATCGGTTATTTTTTTTACTTCTGCAAATATTTCATCATATGAAAGCTGCTCTGGTAAGAACTCTTCAATAATTTTTAATTCCTGAATTTCTTTTTCGGCTAATTCAATTCTATTTGCATTTTGAAATTGTTCGATTGATTCTTTTCTTTTCTTAGCAGCGGATGTAAGCATTTTAATCTCATCATCTGCAGAAAGTTCTTTAGCACTTCCGCTTTTTTCAAATTCCAGAATAAGAGCACGAATAGATCGAATTGTCTCTAATCTTATTTTATCGCCTGACTTCATAGCAGACTTAAGTTCATCATTAATTTTCTCTTTAAGACTCATAGTAACCTCAAAAAAAAGGTAGGCCATTAATAAATAACCTACCTTCAATTCATAAAAAAGGACTGTTATATTTTAAGAAGAGTGGAATAATTAATTCTAAGGCAAGAAGCTTTTCTTAATTCTTGCTGAATATCAGTAACAACTCCCATCTGAGAACTTTTATCGATACGAAGGGAAACAATTACGTTTGGAAGAGCCACTCTTTTAGCATACATAATTTTCTGAATTTCATTTAATTGGGTTAAACTATCGTTAACCTGAATTCTTCCATCCTGACCAACCCATATATAAGAAACCAATCTCTTGTTTTCTATTTTTTCAATAGCTTTTGCTTCAGGTAATCTGAAACTAACGAGAACATCAACTTCTCTTAAAGTAGTTGTAACCATAAAGAATAATAAAAGCATGAAGACAATGTCAGGTAAAGAAGCAGTAGGAATATTCTGTTTTGTACTGGCTCTCTTTTTTTCAAATTTCATTCTAAAATCCTCTAAATTATTTTTTTATAGCTTCTGGTTCAGCTATACTAATAGTAATAGGTATCTTATCTCTAATTTCTTTCATTTCTTCACTTCTGTCATCAATATCGACAAATCTCTTACCAAGTCTATTTATGGCATATTCTGATCTAACCTGGAAATAAGCATCCTTGATTTGATCGAGCGCCTGAATATACAAGTTGTAATCTGTTTTACGATCCGTTTTAACTGATACAACAAGCTTCTTGTTTGCAGGTTGATCAATCTTGCTTTCGATTCTTGGTTTCAGAGTTTTGGAAATCTGAGGAATAGCAATAATCTCGTTATTAAGGAGAACATCACCGTTTTCATTGATAAGAACAGCTGCTAATCTATCTTTTGAAATCGGTACCAATTCCTGTTGTTCCGGCGGAGTAAATTCAGGTAGAGTAAGTCCAATACCTGTATCAACGTCAATAACAGTTGAAACCAAAAAGAATAAAAGAAGCAAGAATGAAATATCTGCCATCGAGCTTGTAGGTATATCAGCATCCGGCAATTTCTTCTTTTTCAGTGTGATCATTTTTAATCTCTAAATTATTTCTTCTTCATTTCGTAAAGAGCATCGATTAATTCGATAGAACTTTCTTCCATGTCTGCAACGATTCTGTCAATTCTGTAAACGAAATAGTTATAGAAAGCTTGAAGAATCATAGCCACAATAAGACCGAACAAAGTAGTAAGCAATGCTACCGAAATACCACCGGCAACAATTGAAGGAGAAATTTGAGCAGCTTCTTTAATAGCATCGAAAGCCTGGATCATACCTTGAACTGTTCCGGTAAAACCGAGCATAGGAGCCAAGCTGATGAATAATGAAATCCAGATTAATCCTCTTTCAAGGAATCCCATTTCAATTGCACCATAAGCCATAATAGCTTTTTCAGCAGCTTCTAAACCTTCGTCTGCTCTTAATAAACCAGCATGGAAAACAGATGCAGCAGAACCTCTGGTATTTTCACATAATTTAATTGCTTCCTGAACTCCGCCTTTTGTTAAAGCGTCTTTTACCTGAACTACAAATTTCTTTGTATTCATTGTGGCACGAGTTAAAGTCCAAAATCTTTCGATTGCGAAACCAAGTCCTACAACCAAGCAAAATAAAATTGGCCACATAAATCCGCCGCCTTCGATGAATTTCTGTTGTAAGTAGCCAATAGTGCTTTGTTCTTGAACCTGGGCTAATACTAATGATAATATTCCGGTAATCTCTGCTATTTGCATAAAGAAAAGCCTCCGATATTGTTATTAATTAAAAAAAATGTCAAAACTTTCGAATTCTCTAAAAAAGATGTGGGTAACATTAATTAAATGAGGAAAAAAAGTCAATAAATAATTTTTTACTCTTGTTATTAATTACCGATTATTTATTGGAAAATCTTAACTCAAATATATTACCCGAAATTATTCCGGGGTCATCAAAAATCTCTTGTGCTAATTTACAAATATTTTCTTTTGGAAACAGCAAAGATTTATCTTTTACCCATTCCCTGTTTTCTTGCGAATCGATGATATAAGGCGCAATTGCATTAACCGAGATATTCTTATCACGATTTTCTAACGCTAATATTTTAGTTAAATAATTAATTCCATTTTTTGAAATGCTGTATGCACCTTTATTAACTTCAGGGTAAACTCCTGATAATGCACTTAACATACATAAGGAGCCGCCTAAACCCGTTTTGCATAATTGAATAAAATATTTTGATATTAGAAAAGAGGATGTAAGATTAATATCAATTATTCTCTGCCAGTCTGATAATGAAGTATCTGCTATTTCACTTCCGCCCCAGTATCCGCCGATAGTATTCAGCAGACAATAATAATTCTCTTCACTTCTATCAATTTTACCGAAAGCTTTTTCAACATTTACTTCTTTTGTTAAATCATCAGCAACAATTAAATCGCCATGATCGTAATAAACATTATTGCGGCTTATAAAATAGTAGCGTTCGAATTTATTTTTTTCAATAAAATATTTTGCAGCAAAACTTCCTAAGTTTCCAGATGCCCCAGAGAGTATAAATATTTTTTTCATATTATTTTTACTCACCAACCAAAATAAAAGAAGCACCAATCGGGAAATGATCGCTGTATCCGCCTTGATATTGATTCCCTGAATAAGTTGATAGCGGACCATTCTTTCTATTGCCTTCTTTTGCAATCATAAATTCCGGTTTGATAATTGAGAACGAATCACAGATATATTCAATATTCTTACCGTCATTAAGCGAAGGTGAAATAATCATCTGGTCAATCATATTCCATGTTGAACCAAATAAGTAAGAGCCTTCTCCCTTCTTATGATTTTCAAAAGACAGATTAAGTAAATCACCTTCATATTTTCTGTTTTGGCAATCGAAGTCATTTGCTTTTAGCACCTGAATAATCGATTTATTATTCGGCTCGTCATTAAAATCTCCCATCAAAATAACGTTGCTGTTTTTATCACTAAGAAAAAGTTTATCTAATTCTTTTCTAAGGGTTCTTGCAGCGGCAATTCTATTTAGTTCGGATTTAACTTCGCCGCCTCTTCTAGAAGGCCAGTGATTTACAAAGAAATGAACTACTGAATTATCACGCAATAATTTCAATACAACATGAAGTATATAACGTGTTGGTGTTCCGGTTGGAATATTTACTCTTATGGTATCGATATCTACAATTCCGAATACTTTTCTATCGAAGATTAGAGCGGCATCAATTCCTCTTAAATCGGGTGAATCTCTATGTGCAATAATATAATCTCTCTCTTTAAATTTATATGTAAGCCATTTAAGAACATTTATATTCTCCACTTCAACAAGACCTAATACATCCGGTCCGCATCCGTTATTCATGAAATTAATTACTTTGGCAAGGTTTGTTAATTTTTGCAGATAACGGTCTTCCGTCCATTGCTTATCACTTTCGGGCAGAAAACCTTCATCATTTGTATTCGGATCATTAAATGTATCGAACAGGTTTTCTACGTTCCATGATGCCACATAGAATGAATTATCATATTCTTTTATCTGACCTGTAGTAAATGTTACAAATAATAATAAAAGGATAAGTATTGATCTGATAGAATTGGCTGATTTTAACATAATGTTTATATGGTTATTGTTATGATGAATAATTATTTTCGGTATAAAATATAAACAAATATGAGAAGAAAATTACATGCCTGATAAATCGAAGAAAAAATTTGTTATAATAGACGCAATGGCACTTGCATACAAAGGATACTACGCATTTATATCGCGTCCGCTCTCAACATCAAAAGGTGAACCGACATCTGCAGTTTACGGATTTATAAGTCAGCTTCTTAAAATTATTGAAGATACCCAACCGGATTACCTTGCCGCTGCATTCGATTCTAAAGAGAAAACTTTCAGACACGACCGATATGAAAATTACAAATCATCCCGCGAAGCTATGCCCGAAGATATGATTCCACAAATTCAGAGAATTAGAGAAGTAATAGAAGCATTCAAAATTCCTCTCTATATTTTACCCGGTTATGAAGCTGATGATCTGATTGGAACCGCAGTTAAGAAAGCAGAAAAAAATGGTCTGCTCAGTTATGCAATTACTCCAGATAAAGATTTCGTTCAGCTTGTTACTCCTAATATTAAAATTATAAAACCCGGTAAATCCACTGAAGAAATAATTATGCTCGATGAGAACAAAGTTCGTGAAGAATACGGTTTCGAACCGAAACAAATGATCGATTACCTTGCACTTGTTGGGGATAGTTCCGATGATATTCCCGGTGTTGCGGGAATTGGGCCCAAGACAGCTCTGCCGCTAATTCAGAGGTTCAAAACAATAGAGAATATTTACAAGAACATTGATGAAATAGAAAAACAGGGTACAATTAATAAGCTAAAGGAAAACAAAGAAAATGCATTCCTTTCAAAAGAACTTGCAACAATTCATACGGATGTTCCTTTCGATTTTAATCTTGAAGAAGCTGTTTTCGAAAAGCCGGACATTAATAAATTAACCGCACTATTTGCCGAACTCGAATTCAGATCATTTATTAATAAAATAAAAAAGTTGTATCTCGAAAATGAAACGAGAGAAGAGGAAAAAGAAATTGAAACCGATGAAGAAGAAACGGTTGTTGCAGAAAACGTAAAAGTTTTCGAAAAAAGTAAAGTAAAATACCGCCTTATTAATACTATTCCGGATACAGAGGAATTAGCTGAAAAAATAAAATCTTGCGATAAATTCGTATTCGATACAGAGACAGATTCACTTGATGTATTTAATGTTAACCTTGCCGGATGCTCATTCTGTATTAATCCTAAAGAAGCTTACTTTGTTGCTGTTAATCCGCATAGAGAATCATCAGGATTATTTGCAGCCGATCTTTCAGGTAGAATTCCTGTAAACGAATTCATTAGAATTTTCAAACCGGTATTTGAAAACGATAAAACAAAAAAAATATGTCAGAATGGTAAATACGATATCGCTATTTTGAAGTCGTATGGCATTGAAGTTAGAAATTTCTATTTCGATACGATGCTTGCAAGCTATGTAATAGATCCGGATCAGAAGCATGGAATGGATGAACTATCAGAACGACTCCTCGGTTATAAACCAATTCCCCTTCTCGATCTTATCGGTTCTAAAAAATCTCCCGAGAAAATATTTGAAGTGGAACTTGAACGCCTTTCCGATTACTCCTGTGAAGATGCAGATATAACCTTCCGTTTATATGAACTATTAAAAGGAATTCTGGTAAAAGAAGGATTGGAAAGAGTTGCTTATGAAATTGAATTCCCTCTTGTTCCGGTTCTTGAGGATATGGAAAGGACAGGTGTTAAAATTGATGTAAACAGTCTGAATATATTCAG
>JAGVBL010000048.1 GCA_020059785.1 Ignavibacteriales bacterium
AGCGGATAACTCTTCTTCTTTTGCTTTATATTTCTTAATAGACCAGGGAGCGAATGGCAGATTGATAGAAAACATAAGCGAATACATTTTTTCCGTTTTTGGATCGAGCATTGAAAGATCACTTTGGGATGTTAAGATCATTCCTCTCGGCATTCTCATTAGCATACCTTGAATCATTAAATCGGGAATCAGTTCGCGGCTGTTTGATTCAAGCATTGCCTTATTCATTCCGATCATACTATCCATCTTTTTAAGGGATGGATTTAGTGAACTGAGCAGTTCTTCCAATTTTGATTGCGAAGGTGAAAGGATATCTACAGAAAAATCTGTAACGGCATAGACTTCTTTCGAGTCAAGATTACGACCTAAAAGTTTATTGAGTTTATAAATCTCAGCTTCTTTTTGCTTCTCAAGAATGAAAAGCTGGGTTTCGTAAGATGCAATTTCACTTTGAAGCGTAAACAGATCGGCTTGATTGATCTTATTTGTGTAGTATAATGATTCTGTTGATTTGATAAGATCGTTTAAGAGAGAAATATATTTTTTCTGTACATCGATTTTTCTATCAATTAACCAAAGTGTATAGTACGACATTTTTACTTGAGCAGTGAGATTGATTTTATATATTTCATAATTATTCCCTTCAACCAGAGTATTCTTTCTTTCAACTTCTGCCATTGCATTTAGCTTGCCGCCAAGGGGAAACATTTGTGAAAGAGCAAAATTGTTAGAGAGCGATTGATTAATAATATTAATCGAGCTAGTAGGCACTTGTGAAAACTCAACTGAAAAATTAGGGGCTGGAAGCGTATTAATAGACTCTGTTCTCTTTTCAGAAGCTGTAATTTTATACTGCAATGATTTTAACTGTGGATTATTACTTATAGCTTCCGATATCAGTGAATCAACGGACTGCGCGTTAGACTTATGCAGTGAAAGAAAGAAAAGACTAAAAACTAAGAGCGCAAAGTAATTTGCAGAGTTACGCAAAGTTATTCTCGTATGATAATTCTCAATCCGCCAAACAAACGGCGTAAAAGTTGTAAATCCGCCACAGCGAATGAGTTCTAAAATATTTTCCGCGAAGCGGGATTTCGTTTCACTCAACATTTTATTCACCCTCCTTCATCCAGGCAGCCATTTTTGAAATTTCAAGTTTTCCTTTTTTGAGAGCGCGTTCCTTCATTATAGCAAAAAGTATAGGTGTTACTACGAGTACGTGAACCGCACTTGTAAGCAATCCACCAATTAAAGGCGCCGTTAATGGTTTCATCACATCCGAACCGGTTCCGGTTGCCCACATTATTGGTATAAGTCCGACCATAGAGGTGCCGACAGTCATAAGCTTTGGTCTTAGCCTTAACACCGATCCTTCGACGGTTGCCTCATAAATGTCATCTTTTGTAAGGTGACCTCTTTCTCCATTGTGGAATGCTCTTAATCTTTTATCGAGAGCTTCGTGAAGATAAACTACCATCACAACACCGGTTTCAACAGCAACACCGTAAAGAGCGATGAAACCAACCCATACAGCAACGGAAAAATTATAACCGAGAATGTAGATCATATACATTCCGCCAATAAGGGCAAATGGAACCGAGAGCATTACAACTCCGGCTTCCACATAATCTTTAAGAGTAAAATAGAGAAGTAAGAAGATCAACAAGAAAACGACCGGCATAATTATCTGGATTGTCTGCTGTGCACGGATTTTACTTTCGTATTGACCACTCCAAGCGAAAGAATAACCAGCAGGAAGTTTCAGTCCATCTTCAATAACTTCTTTCGCATCAACCATTACGCTGCCCATATCACGTCCACGTGTGTTCATAAAAACAATTGAACGAAGCATCCCATTTTCACTGCTTATCATTGGTGGACCGGTTACTAAATTTATATCTGCTAATTCAGAAAGAGGTATAAAGGTAACGGAATTCTGGTTTATACTTGTAAGTGAATAGTCATTTTGTGTATTTGATACTTGCGGAAAAATACTTGCACTGATTAAATTTCTCATCGAAGACATTCCAGTGGTATTACTTTTATTCATACCGCCATTGTTCATTGAACTTGATGAGGTTTGATCAACCATTTGATTTGGTATTGCAACCGGAACGATTAAACTTTTCAGTTCTTCAATGTTATCCCGGTAATCTTTTTGATACCGCATTCTGATTGAGAAGCGCATTCTACCTTCGATAATGATCCCAAGATTTTGACCGCCGATAGCAGTTTCAATTAAATCTTGAAGATCATTAATGTTAACACCATAACGAGCGTCCAAATTGCGTTTGATTTGAATATCCAAATAATAACCGTTTTGAACACGTTCGGCAACAACATCCGCAGCACCGTTGACTTTCTTCAATAAATTTTCTGCTTTAATGGCGTATGATTCGAGAGTATCGAGATTAGGTCCGAAGATTTTAAATCCGATATCGGTTCTTACACCAGTGGAGAGCATATTAATTCTATTAATAATCGGCTGAGTCCAGCCGTTACGCACGCCCGGTATTTGCAATTTAGAATCAAGTTCTGCTACTATATCCTGCTTAGTAACTCCCTCTCTCCATTCATCCTTAGGCTTCAATAAAATAATTGTTTCGATCATACTAAGCGGTGCATTATCTGTTGCTGTTTCTGCCCTTCCGGTTTTACCGAGAACGTGATGAACTTCAGGAACTGATTTAATAATTTTGTTTTGTTCTTGTAAAATTCTATTTACTTCTGTAATTGATGCACCAGGCAATGTTACGGGCATATAAAGAATTGAACCTTCATCGAGCGGAGGCATAAACTCACTACCGGTATTAAGAACCATAGGAACAGTAATGAGAAGAGCGATTACATTTATCGCGATAGTAATTTTTCTATGTTTTAGTACCCAATGGATCACCGGTTCGTAAATGCGGCTGAAAAATCTAGTTGATGGATTTTTTTCTTCCGGTCTAAATTTTCCTCTCATTAACATTGTCATTAAAACCGGAATAAGAGAAATTACAACCATTGCTGCACCGATCATCATAAATGATTTTGTAAATGCAAGCGGCTTAAAAAGTTTTCCTTCTTGACCGGTTAACAAAAATACCGGAATAAACGAAACAAGAATTATCAATTCGGAAAAGAAAATTGCTCTGACTACTTGTTTTGCAGAATCAATAGAGATCTTTTTGTATTCATCAACAGTTAATGTTCCTTTCTTTTCAATTGCTTTAGCAATATTCCGGTAGGAATTTTCAACAAGAACAATGGAAGAGTCTACTATTACTCCAATTGCTAAAATAATTCCTCCAAGACTCATTATATTGGAAGTGATATCAAACATATACATAAGGATAAAAGAGATAAGAACTGCAATAGGAATCTCGATAAGTATTCTTACAATACTCCTCCAATGCAAAAGGAAAATAGCAATCATTATGGATACTGTAATTGAAGCTTCTATTAAAGCTCTATCAAGAGTACCGATGGCTTCTTTAATCAGAGTGCTTCTATCATAAGATGTTACAATTTCAACACCAGGAGGTAAACCAGGAGAGAGTTCTTTTATTTTCTCTTTGATACGTTCAATGACTTTTTGAGCATTCTCACCGGTCCGCATAACAACTATCCCACCAACAACTTCTCCTTCGCCATTTTTTTCCAATGCGCCGCGACGTATATCACCACCGAGAGATACCGATGCAACATTTTTAATTAGAATAGGAATCCCGTTAGATGAAGTTCTTATTACTGTGTTCTCAATATCATCCATTGACTGAATATAACCCTGACCTCTTACAAAATATTCTGCGTCGCTTATTTCCAAGATTTTTCCGCCTACTTCACTATTGCTGCGTCGAACAGCATTAACAACATCGGATACTGTTAGGTTATAGGCACGCAGATCGGTTGGATTGACATCAACTTGATATTGTTTTACGAAACCGCCAATGCTTGCAACTTCCGCAACGCCATCTACGGAAGAAAGTTTGTAACGAATATACCAATCTTGCACAGCCCGAAGTGAACCGAGATCATAACCATTGCCTTCTACCGTATACCAATAAACGTGACCAACGCCCGTGCCATCCGGACCAAGAGATGGTACGACACCGGAAGGTAGTTGAGCTTGAATAGTATTCATTCTTTCAAGAACACGCGTACGTGCAAAGTAGGTATCAACACCATCTTCGAATATTACAAAGACGAAAGACATTCCAAACATAGAAGATGCACGCACAGCTTTTACTTGAGGCAATCCTTGCAAACCGGAAACGATTGGATAAGTAACCTGATCTTCAACAATTTGTGGTGAGCGTCCCATCCATTCTGTAAAAATTATAACTTGATTTTCCGAAAGATCAGGGATCGCATCGACCGGTAAATTTACGACACTGTAAATACCAAAGCCGATCACAATTAGATACATGATGATAATTATGAATCTGTTATTTGCAGACCAATCAATTATTTTCTCTATCATATTTATTCTCTGATTGTTTAATGTGAAGCAATAATAATTTTGATATGCCGTATCAATTTAGCTTACATAAAACTATGTAAGGATTATATTGATAGTACAATCAATTTTAATTCAGAATTAAATAGATAGGTAAATCAGATTAGGAAAATGCAGTTGTAGAGATATAGAGGAGGCGGACTGGAATCGCCTGAAACATTTATATTTATACTATGTAGTTTATTATAACTAATTGTAGAAACATTAACTACCGAATTTAATATAAAAGAAAATTCGAAAGAGTTTTGATTAAACTTTGCTTCAGATTTGTGTGAATCGGTTAATTTAATTGTTTGGATTTGATCTTTACAGCAGGAATCTTCGCAAGAATTTGGTTCGCAACCACAAGGGTCTTCCTCACCGGATGTTCTGACAATACTAATATTACTTAATTCTCCACTGCAGAAGTGGATGGTAATAGTAAAACCAGTTGTTAGAAAAAAATAAGTAATTACAAACAATATTTGAGATATCTTTTTCACGGACATAATATACTAATATTAAAAAAGAAAAGTAAAGTAAAAACAATTACTAGTGGATTAAGTGAACAATCTGAGCTTCCCCCAAATGGTAGACACAGAAAAAAAGTATTAAATTACTTTGTAGGAGGTGTCTATGGAAGTGCGTATGAGAAGGAAATTTAGTAAAGAGTATCAGCAAGATGTCTTAAATATGCTGAAAACAGGAGATAAAAAAGTATCAGAGTTATCAAAAGAACTAGGGATCTCAGAGCAGGTAATATATCGGTGGTATAAGAAAGACGGCCCCAAGAGCAAAGAAGAAGAAAAAGTTAGTGAACAAGAAAAGGAACTAAGAGAGCTAAGGGCAAGATTGGCAGACGTCACGGAGGAGCGTGACATATTAAAAAAGGCTGTAAGCATCTTCTCAAAACAAGGGATCTTGAAGTAGACGAGTTTCTGAAAGAGAATCAAAAAGAACATGGCATTGAGAAGATGTGTAAGGTTTTAGAAGTAAGCCGAAGCAATTATTACAAGCGAGTAAACCGAGATAAAAGTAAACGAGCGAAAGAGAACAAAGGATTACTTGAAAAGATTCGAGAGGTGTTCAGGGAAAGTAAGGAACGCTATGGAAGTCCAAGGATAACAGCAGAATTAAAAAGAAGCGGAATAAGTTGTAATAAAAAACGGATAGCCAGATTGATGAGTAAATACGGCATTGCAGCGAAGATGTTCAGAAAGTATCGGAATACAACAAACAGCAATCATGATAAAGAAAAATCAGAAAATATATTAGGCGGAGAGTTTAACAGGCAAAGAGCAAATGAGGTCTGGACAGGAGATATTACTTATATCAGCACAGAAGAAGGCTGGTTGTATTTAGCAGCAGTGATAGATATCTACTCAAGAAAAGTAATCGGCTGGCAGTTGGACAAACACATGGGATCAGATTTAGCAGAGAAAGCATTAAAGAATGCATTGCTGGATAGAAGAGTTGAGGAAGGAATAATTTTTCACTCAGATCAAGGGATACAATACGCAAGTGAAAGCTTTAGAAAAATACTGAAGGACAATGGATTTATTCAGAGTATGAGTAGAAAGGGGAACTGTTATGATAATGCAATAACAGAAACTTTCTTCCACACGTTGAAGACTGAACTCATGCAAAGGACAAAATACAAAACCAGAGAAGAGGCAAGGAAAAGTATTTTTGAGTATATCGAAATATTTTACAACCGGAAGAGATTACACTCAGCTATTGGGTATCGCCCACCGGTTGAATATGAAGGACTAACTAAACTAACTTAAAAATCTGTCTACTTTTTTGGGTAAAGATCAATCTACTAGATTTACCAATTTGTACATAGTTGGTTAAACAAGCACTTCGAGTGATTCAAAAAGTAGATAAGAAATATTAATGCTCGTCAAAATCTTCATAAGAACCAATAAAAAAGTTAGAAAAGAGATAAATTTCAAAAGAATTAAAGAATAATAATTTTTGAAAAGATTTTTCTTGACAAAGAATGATTTGTATATTATTTTTGTTAGTGAGTGTTAACTAACATATAATATGGAGAAAGAATTGGCACGAATAAGTACAGAAGAGAGACAAAGAATAATAGTTGACGAAGCGATAAAGATTATCCACGAATTAGGCTATCAATCATTCTCAATAAGGGAACTTTCTGCAAGAGTTGGAATAACGGAGCCTGCGATATACAGACATTTTTTAAACAAAGAGGATATAGTATTGGGGATACTTAACAGGTTTCAGGAATTTGATATCTACTTATTTGAGAGGATAAAAAAGCACGAGAATCCTGTAGAAAAAATCGAAAGTTTTATACAATATCACTTTGAATTCTTAGATAAAGAACCTGCGATGACCTCGGTAATATTTGCTGAAGATATGTTTAATAACAGTAAGATATTAAAGGAAAAAATGTTATCCATAATAGAAAAGAGGAAAAAGATAATTAAAGGAATAATTGAAGAAGCAAAGCTTAAGAATGAGATCATAGAGATTGAGACAAACGAGATACTTACAGTTATTTTAGGTTATATAAGGTTAGTAGTACTAGAATGGAGATTAAGCGGCTTCTCCTTTTCCCTTTTACAGCGAGGTAAAAAGACAGTAGAGACTATTGGAAAGCTGATTTTAAATAGTAAATAAATTTTTTTATCAAAAAAGTTAGTGAGTGTTAACTAACAAGTGATTATGGAACAGGTACAAATAAAATACAGAGAAATAATAATAGGTTATTTGAGAGAGGAACTTATTATAAGAGGATACAGGAATATTTCACTAGATGAGGTAACGGATAGTTTAGGGATAAGCAAAAAAACTATCTATAAACATTACAAAAATAAGGAATCTATTTATAGTGAGATATTTAAAGGTGAACTGGAATCAGCATATAATGATCTAATAATACTGTTACAAGAAAAGAGTCCAATGGCAGAAAAAGTTTCAAAATTATCGAAGATAATTGAAAAGAACTTAATGTTATTCAATATAAACACATTACAAAACTTAAAGAAAGAGTTTTACGGATTATGGAAAGAAATAGCCTTATTCAGGAAAGAAAGGGTCTTCCCTCTTATCGATCTATTAATCGACCATTCAAAGAAGAATGGTTTAATAGCGGAATATCCAAATGAATTAATAATAGAATTATTCAGCACCTCACTTAATTTAGCTTCGGAGAGAAAGCATAATTTTCAGAGCCAAACGAATTACCAATTAGTATACAAATCAATATTCGAGATACTACTAAATGGAATATTAACTAAAAAAGGGAAAAAAATATTAGCAATAAATAAAAGGATGAAAAATGAAAACAATTAAAATCATTTCTTTGCTGGTTCTATTAGTAACCATAACTGCATGCAGCGATAATGGTAACAATAATAGAATTGAAGCTACCGGAACGATTGAATCAACAAATGTTGTAATCAGCTCAAAGAACGCAGGTGAAATAAAATCAATTATTGCAGATGAAGGGACACAAGTTAATGCTGGCGATACAATACTAGTAATTGACCATGAAGCGTTAGGATTTCAGCTTGAACAGGCCTCTGCGTCTGAACAAATAACTGAGGCACAACTTAAGTTGATGCTAAAAGGCGCAAGGTCTGAGGATATAAAGCAAGCCGAAGAAATGCTGAAGCAAACCGAAATTAATTTCAATCTAGCAAAAAGCGATTTCGAAAGATATACGAAGTTGTGGGAAAGTAAATCCATAACACGAAAACAATATGAAGATATGACTGCACGATACCAAGTATCAATTGCTCAATTCTCATCTGCAAAAGAAAATTATGAGAAAGTAAAGAGAATATTTAGACCCGAAGAAATTGAGCAGGCAAAAGCCAATTTGAGAAAAGCGAAAGCTTATGTCGATCTTTTAAAAAAGAATATTCGAGATAGCTATATAATTTCTCCACTGAACGGTTTTGTAGTTAAAAAGTTTGTTGAAGTTGGAGAAACAGTCTCACCAATGTCTTCACTTGTGAAAATATCAAATTTATCGAGTGTGAATCTGATTATTTATGTCTCTGAAGCAGAATTAGGGAAGATAAAACTTGGACAAATATCGGAAATCACGATTGATACTTATCCGGATAAGAAATATGAAGGCAAAGTAACTTACATTTCGCCCGAAGCAGAGTTTACTCCAAAAAACATTCAAACAAAGGATGAGCGAACCAAAT